>NZ_JBFBCG010000039.1:0-76122 GCF_040683105.1 Streptomyces sp. NPDC051020
TATCGGGGCGAGCCTCCGCCTTGCGATCGCACGCACCAGACACCGCCCGGCCCGCCCTACGGGCGGACAACGCTACTTTCGAAACACGCCCTAGAACCCCCGCGGCAGCCACGGCTCCACCGCCGAGGAGAACGCCAGCGAGGCCTCGTCGACCGCTCCCGCCCGCAACTCCCGTACCCGGCCCGACCGCGCCAGCGAGACCACCGATGTGCCGCCCAGGTACGCCGCCCCCAACTCCCGCACCGAAAGTGCCAGATCCGCGGGGTCGTCCGTCCGCTTGCACGACGCTCCCCCCTTCGCGTCGGCCGTCAGCCGCCAACGCCCCTCGTTCCAGGGGCAGAACGCGTCGGTCACCTCGAACACCACGTCCACCGGTGCCCGGTACGCCCGCGCCTCCAGCGCCGTGCCCAGTTCCACCAGCCGTACGTACAGCGAGTCGCGCACCTTGATGTTGCACCGCCGCACGTCCGAGACGAGATGCAGGAGAGCATCGTCGACCGGCCGGTTCCGTGCCTCGACCGTCGACGTCAGGTCGATCTCGAAGAGGAACCGCCAGAGCGCGGCGTACGCCGCAGGGTCGAGGGCCGACACATCGTCCGCCACGATCCGGCCCTTGGGGCCCGAAAGTTCCCAGTCCGGCTTGTTGCGGAAGGTCGCGTACCCGACCACCCCACCGTCCCGTTCCGCCAGCACGCACTGCAGCGGCGACGCCCCCTGCCGCGCACTCTCCGGGTCGAGCACCGCCTTCCGCTCCCAGCCGGGACCGTGCGCCGTTGCGCCCGGCCGCCCTGCCACCAGCTGCTCGTACACGCCCTCGATCGTGGTGAGCGCCTCGTCCGGCTTCGCGTACCGCAGGCGGATCCCGTCCGTGCCGTCCGGCACCGTCAGCCCTACCCGGTCGGTGTCGATCTCCAGCGACATCTGCTTCGTGGCCGCTCCGTACCCGAACCGGCCGTAGATCGCGGGCTCCGAAGCCGTCAGCACGGCGAGCGGTTCACCCAGGGCCCGCACGTCGTCGAGCTGGCGCCGCATCATCGAGGTCAGCAGTCCGCGCCTGCGGTGCGTGGCCGCGACGCTCACCATCGTCACCCCTGCCGCAGGCACCAGCGCCCCGCCCGGTACGGCCAGCCGGAAGCTGAACGCACCCGCCGTACCGACCACGTCCGAGCCGTCCCAGATACCGATCGACCGCTCGTGCTCGGTCAGCGCGTCCCAGAGTTCGCGTTCCTCCGGGGACTCGGCGACTCCGCCGAAGGCGAGTTCCAGACTCTTGAACCACTCGTTCCATTCGGACGGACGCAGCACCCGCAACTCAGTAGTCATATGCCATGCCTACCAGGGGTACGACAGACGGGCGACCCGTTTTCGAACGCATTGTCACAGGGGTCCCCCTGCACCGGAGGCGCTCGGGTGGATAAGGTCCGAGCAATGGCCCGTCGCGCAAGAGCAGACTCGTACCCGGCCCGATTGCGGAAATCGGCGCACCGGGCACGCATCGCGCTGCGCAAATCCGGGGTCGACTACTTCCGTGGCGACGGCTCCGACTGGATCGCTCTGGCCGGACTGCTGCTCACCGTCCCGGCGATCACCTGCGGGACGCTGCTGAACGCGGTGTGGTGCGCCCCGGCCGCGCTCGTGCTGCCGATCGTCGCGGGCGGTCTGCTGCTGCGGCCGGCCAGTCTGCTGGGTCTGTACGCGACCGCTGCCGCGGCCCTGATCGTGGAGTCCATCGCGCTCGGCCCGTACGGACAGGGGGCGGCCCGGGTCACCCCGGGCACCGTCCTGGTTGTCGCCGCCTGCGGCTTCTTCGGCCTGATCCTCGCCCAGTTCCGGGCCAGGGTCGGAGTCCCCTGGCGACGCGGCGGCACCATGCTCTTCGACCTGCGCGAACGCATCCGGGTGCAGAGCTCCCTGCCACGTCTGCCGCAGGGCTGGCACCGGGAGATGGCGCTGCGCCCCGCGGGCGGCCAGTCGTTCTCCGGCGACTTCGTCGTCGCGGCCCGCACCAACGGCGGCCGCACCCTGGAGGTCGTCCTCACCGATGTGTCCGGCAAGGGCATGGACGCGGGCTCCCGCGCCCTGCTGCTGTCCGGTGCCTTCGGCGGTCTCCTCGGTTCACTGCCGCCGCACGGCTTCCTGCCCGCGGCCAACGGCTATCTGCTCCGCCAGGACTGGGACGAGGGTTTCGCCACGTCGATCCACTTGGTGCTGGACCTCGAATCGGGTGACTACGAGCTCCTCTCCGCAGGCCACCCGCCCGCCGTGCAGCTGCACGCGGGAAGCGGCCACTGGGAGGAGATGGCCGCGGAGGGCCCGCTGCTCGGGGTGTACGACGGGGCGCAGTTCGACGCGGTGAAGGGCTCGCTGGCCCCCGGTGACGTCCTGATGCTGTTCACGGACGGCCTGGTGGAGACGTCCGACCGGGACATCGCGGAGGGCATCGACCGTCTGACCGGCGAGGCGGACCGCTACGTCGTCACCGGCTTCGAGGGCGCGGCCTGGCATCTGATCGAGGCGTGTGCGAAGAATGTCAACGACGACCGGGCGCTGCTGCTCCTGTCCCGCCGCCACTGAACCGTTTGCCACCGCCCCGAACCGGGCTTCCGTCAAGGGAAGCCGGCCCGCCACCCGAACGTGGGGCACGGCCGCTCTCCGGGTGCGGGACGCGGCGGCCCGCCACCCGGACAGCGGCTGACCCGCTCAGGATCCCGGCAGGACCCGGGCCGGCCGGGGGGACCACCCGGCGGCCAGTGGTGCGAGGACGGCAAGGACCAGCGTCACCGCAGCGGCGGCGTCGGCCAGGGCCCCGGTGGGGTTTGCCCTACCCCCGAACTTCCAGCAGCCGCCATGGTTCCGGCCACCCGTGATCCGTAGGTTCAAAGGCACGAGCGACACCCGCTCGCGAAGGGCTACGGAAGGCGGACACCATGGGACTGCGACGCACCAGGCAGGGCGCGCAGGACGGGCAGCACACGGCGCACACCGACGAGGGGCACGGCTCCTCGGACATGGCCGTCGAACTGCGCGGTGTCCGGCGGCAGTACGGGCGCGGCGCATCCGCCGTCCACGCCCTGCGCGGCATCGACCTCGCCCTGCCGCGCGCCACGTTCACCGCCGTGATGGGCCCCTCCGGCTCCGGCAAGTCGACCTTCCTGCAGTGCGCGGCCGGGCTCGACCGCCCCACCGAGGGTTCCGTACGCCTCGGCGGCACCGAGATCACCGGCATGAGCGAGAACAAACTCACCGAGCTGCGCCGTACCCGCCTCGGCTTCGTCTTCCAGGCGTTCAACCTGCTCCCGTCACTGACCGTCGAGCAGAACGTCGTCCTGCCGATGAGGCTCGCCGGCCGGCGCACCGGCTCCGCCCACAGCCGCCATGAAGCCGCCGAGATGCTCGGCCGGGTCGGGCTCGGCGACAAGGGAAACCGCCGCCCCGGCCAGCTCTCCGGCGGTCAGCAGCAGCGCGTCGCCATCGCCCGCGCCCTGGTCACCCGCCCCGACGTGGTCTTCGCCGACGAACCGACCGGCGCGCTGGACACCACGACCGCGGCCGAGATCCTCGCCCTGCTGCGACACGCGGTGGACAGCCTTGGCGCGACCGTCGTGATGGTCACCCACGACCCCGCGGCCGCCGCCTACGCCGACCGTGTGCTGTTCCTCGCCGACGGTTCGATCGCGGACAGCCTGCCGCGTACCCGCGCCGAGCAGATCGCCGCCCGGATGACCGCGCTGACGGCCCCCGCCCACGTGGGAGCAGCAGCCTGATGTTCGCTCCGCACCTCCCGAACGGTCTCGCCCGCGCGGCCGTCCGCTTCAAGCCCTCCTCGTTCGTGGGGACCTTCGTCGCGCTCCTGATGTCAGCGGCGATCGTCTCCGCCTGCGGCATCCTCCTGGAGACCGGAGTCCGTGCGTCGGTACCTGCCGAGCGCTATGCGAAGGCGCCGGTGCTCGTCGCCGCGGACCAGCAGGCGCATCTGAGGACCGGTAGCGGCGAGGACGCATCCGACGGGACGACCCCGCTCCCGGACACCCCACGGCTGCCCGAAGCCTTGGTACGGAAGGCCGCCGCGGCTCCGGGCGCGGCAACCGCGATCGGGGACGTCACCTTCCGCGTACGCCTGGACCGCACGCCCCTGACCGCACACGGCTGGGGATCCGCCGTCCTCACCGGGACGCGGCTGCTCACCGGCGACGCACCGGAAGCCGGCGACGTCGTCGTTCCCGCCGACGCCAAGGGCCGCGTCGGAGACCGCATCGCCCTGGACACCCCGGCAGGCGTACGGGACTTCCGCATCTCGGGCACGACCGACGCCGCGGCAGGCACCGCCTGGTTCACCGATCAGCAGGCCGTCGCCCTCTCCGGACACCCCGGCCGCGTCGACGCCATCGCCGTACTCGCCGCCCCCGGCACCCCCACCGCCACCCTCGCCGACCAGGTCACCCGGGCCGTCGGCCGCACCGCAGCCGCCCAGGTGCACACCGGCGACGACCGCGGCGCCGCAGAGGGCATCGGGCTGGCCGGAGCCAAGGAGCTCCTCACCGGAATCGGCGGCTCCTTCGGCGGGGTCGCAACCATGGTCGCCGTGTTCACCGCAGCGGGTACCGTCGCCCTCTCCGTCGGCCAGCGCAGCCGCGAATTCGCCCTGCTGCGCGCCATCGGCGCCACCCCGCGCCAACTGCGCCGCACCATCGCCACCGAGTCGCTGCTGGTCGCCCCGCTTGCCGGAGCCCTCGGCTGCCTGCCCGGAATCGCCCTGGCCCACTGGTGGTTCGGCCAACTCCGGGCGAAGGGCGCCGTCCCGGACGCCGTCGGCCTGCACATCTCCTGGCTGCCGCTCACCGTCGCCACGGCCACCACCATGGCTACCGCGCTGTGCGCCGGATACGCCGCCGCCCGCCGCCCCTCGAAGACCAAGCCGGGCCTCGCCCTCGCCCAGTCCGCCGTGGAACGCGCCCCGTTCGGCTGGATCCGTACACCGCTCGGCATCGCCGCCCTCGTCGGCGGTGCGGTCTTCGCGGGCGTCGCCGCCTCCGAGACCGGCGAGGACGCCGCCAACGCCGCACTCGGCGTCGTCATGCTCTTCATGCTCGCGGTCGGACTGCTCGGCCCGCTGCTCGCCCGCCTCTGCGCCGCCGTCCTCGGTGTCCCGCTGCGTGCCGCAGGGGCGTCCGGTTCGCTGGCCGCCGCCAACTCCCTGACGAACTCCCGTCGGCTGGCCTCCGCGATCACCCCGATCGTGCTCGCCATGGCCTTCGCCTCGACCCTCGTCTTCATGCAGACCAGCGAGGACCGCGTGATCGCACACCAACAGCGCGACGGCATCACCGCCGACCACATCGTCTCCGCCCCGACGGGGCTCGCCTCCGACGCGACCGCCCGCGCCGCCGCCACGCCCGGCGTCTCCACGGCCGTCGGGCTGCTCCGCGCCTCCGTCCTGGTCCCCGTGGGCAGCGGCGACAACCGGTATCTGCAGAGCGCGTCCGCCCAGGGCGTCATCGGATCGGGGCACGACCTCACCAAGGTCCAGGACCTCGACGTCCGTACGGGATCGCTCACCCGGCTGCGGCCCGGCACCGTCGCCATCGACACCACACTCGCCGCATCGGCGCATGTCGCCGCAGGCGACCGGCTCGCGCTGCGGCTGCCGGACGGCACGAGAGCATCCCCGCGGATCGTCGCCGTCTACGGCCGCGGCCTCGGCGTCTCGCTCGTCACCCTGCCCGCAGCCGACCTGCGGACCCATGTCACCTCGCCGTACGCCTCGGATGTCTTCGTACGGTCCGCCCCGGCCGCCGCGCGCAAGCTCACCGCGCTCGGCACCGTCACCGACGCGTCCGGCTACGCCGTCGCGCGGAGCCAGGACCGTGAGCTCAACGCCTGGGCCAACACCACCATGGCCGCGGTTCTCGGCGGCTTCGCCGCCGTCGCCGCCGTCAACACGCTGGTCATGACCGTCCTCGACCGCCGCCGCGAACTCGGCATGCTCCGCCTCGTCGGTTCCACCCACCGCCAGGTCATGGACATGATCCGCTGGGAGGCGCTGCTCGTCACGGTGGCCGGAATCGCGATCGGTACGGGCATCGCGCTGGCCACGCTCAATCCGATGATGAAGGGCCTGACCGGCGAAGCCCCGTACATTCCACCGGCGCTGTACGGGTCGTTCGTCGCCGCGACCGTCGGCCTCGGCCTCGCCGCCGTCACGCTACCGGCCCGTGCCGTCCTGCGCCGGACAGCCGCACGTCCGTAGAGTCGGCCCATGCCCGCATCCCGCAGCAATCCGACCCTGGCCGAAGTCGAGGCGATCGCCCGTGCGGCCCACGCGGATCAGAAGGACAAGGCCGGACGCCCGTACGCCGAACACCTCGCCGCCGTCGCGGAGGGCGTACGGGCGAGGGGCGGCACCGACGAACAGATCGCGGCGGCCTGGCTGCACGACGCCGTCGAGGACGAGGTGCTGTCCGAGGAGTGGCTGGCCCGCGCGGCCCTGCCGCAACAGGTCAAGGACATGGTCCTCGCCGTCACCAAACGGGACGGCGAGGACCTCGCCTCATACACGCGGCGCATCCTCGCCACTCCGGGCGCCCCGCTGATCAAGGAGTCCGACCTTGCGCACAACGCCGATCCGGACCGCCTCGCGGCACTGGACCCGGCGACGTGTACCCGGCTGACCGCGAAATATGCGCAGGTACGCGCACTGCTCGGGCTCACTGCCGTCGAACCGGCCGCCGACCGGCCGGATCCGGCCAACACCACGGGTAACTGAGCCCCCATGTGCCGGTCGGTCTGAATCCACTCAGAGCCTGGCGGCGTCCCGCCGGAAGGCCCAGTCCATGTCCGGTTCGGTGGCGAAGCGCAGCACCCGCCGTACGGGTGGCGTACACATCAGCGTCACCGCGGCGGCCGCGGCCAGGGAGACGAGGACCAGGCCGCCCGGCTCGGAGAGCCACGCGTACCGGTCGAACACCCCGGCATAGCCGACGCCCTTGATCAGGAACCCGTGCAGCAGATAGCCGCAGATCGTTCCGGCGCCCAGCCCCGTGAACCACATGCGGCGGCGCGGCACCCAGGCCAGGAACCCGGCGGTGAGCAGCAGTGCACAGCCGAACATCGCCAGCGTCATCACCGCACCCGACCACCACGGAGCGCCCATCTCCTGAGCGCTGTTGCTGCGGTAGAACCAGCCCAACTGCATCCGCGGCGCCGCCCAGTACGCGAACACGAAGGCCCCGGCGAACAACGGCAGCGCCAGTAGTCGCACCTCGCGTCGGCGCACCAACTGGAAGTGTTCGGGCTTCAGTTGGAGACCGAGCACGAAGAACGGCAGGAACTGCAGGACCCGCTGGAGATCGAGGTCATTGCCGATCGTGGGGGAGAACGAGGCGAGTACGGCGATGACGAGCGCGACGGGCAGCGGATGGCGCAGCGCCTGCCACAGGGGCGTGGTGATCCGCCAGATGAACAGCGCGCACAGGAACCAGGTGAGATACCAGGGGTCGAGCAGGCTGATCGGATGGTCCGGCGAGTCGTCCGCGTACCGCTTGAAGAGCGAGTACGCCGTCTCGAACACCACATAAGGCACGGCGACGCCGGTGACCAGGCGCTTTACCTTCTTGGCGCTCAGGTCGAACGAGCGGGAGAAATAACCGGAGACGATGATGAAGGCCGGCATGTGAAAGGTGTACGCAACCATGTACAGCGCACGGGTGGTCCGGCTCCCGTCCATCACGGGTTCCCATGCGTGCGCCACGGCGACCAGCACGATCGCCAGGTATTTGACGTTGTCGAAGTAGGCGTCGCGCCGCTTCGCGGGCTCGGCCGCAGGAGGCTTGTTCGCCACCGGTGCGGGGGCTGTCGCGGTGGTGGTCCTGCCTCCTTCCGGTCTGGGCTCCGACTCCCGGGTCGCCGGGGAGATCGGGTCCCTCTGAAATACGTTCGGAGCGTGGAACATCTCAAGCACCTTAGGCGTCTCGAATGCAATTCGTAAAACGGCCATCGGATATCGCGCGTTCCCGCCCATTCGAAAGTGAAACCATCGAAGAATGCCCACTATGACCTGATTGATCCGCCTTAAATGGGGCATACCGTCAGGCGGTTGGAGGGAGTGAATTTCATCGCATCAAGGTCGATGAAATCCATGTGAATGATGTGTGTGGATATGGAAACCACCACAGTGGTGCGCCATTTGACCCCGGCCCCGAACGGCCCCTGCGCCGCCCCGGGGCGGTTCCGGTGGGGCGCAGGCGGACGTGCCGGAAGGGTGGTGCGCCCCTCGCGCACGCGGGGCGTGAGGATGGCGAGATCCGGACAGTGTGATGCGTCACCTGGCAGCAATCACGGGGGAGTTGATGGCACGATGGACGCAACGGAGGAGTGCCGGGATGCGCGCCTCCGGGCCGGCAAGGCGGACCGACCAAGGGTGTGATCAGTCGTGGCCATTTCATTGTCTGTGGTGCTGATGTTGGCGATCATCCTGGTGGTCCTGATCCGCAGCGGCTCCATCAAGGCCGGACCCGCGATCGTCGCGGTGCTCTTCGGCTTCTTCCTGGCATCGACCGGCATGGCGCCGTCGATCGACAGGTTCATGAACTCGATAGCGGAGACGATCGGCAACATCTCCTTCTGACGCACCGTCGGCCGGCCCCGTGGGGTGAGTCGCCGTGGGTCGCCGAACGCATCAGGGCCAGGTCGAAGGATCTCCTTCGGCCTGGCCCTGAGTGGCATGGAGCGGGCGACGGGAATCGAACCCGCGTAGCTAGTTTGGAAGACTAGGGCTCTACCATTGAGCTACGCCCGCAAGCATCGCACCGCAGGTCACGAGGACCGCGGCACGAAGAGCATCGTAGCGGGTCGCGGGCGGTCTGTGCACACATGGTGGTGGCACGGGGTGCCGCGTTCCGCGTCGCCCCCGAAAAGCGGTCTGCGCACCGCCTGTCGGCATGTACCCTACGTGTCGCACCGACGGGGTGTGGCGCAGCTTGGTAGCGCGTCCGCTTTGGGAGCGGAAGGTCGTCGGTTCGAATCCGGCCACCCCGACCACCAGCAAGATCGCATTGTGGGAGTCATCCCCCGTGCCGTTACTATGCAAAATGCGTGCCCGTGTGTCTGATGTACCGGGCTCGATCCGCGGAGCCGCTGTCCGGTGGCCGAGCAGAACCCCAAGAAGTCAGCCACCAAGGAGACCGAACCGTGAAGAGCGCCGTGGAGACCCTGAACCCGACTCGGGTTCGGCTCAGCATCGAGGTGCCCTTCGAGGAGCTCAAGGACAGCCTCGACGCGGCGTACAAGAAGATCAACCAGCAGGTCACGGTGAAGGGCTTCCGCAAGGGCAAGATCCCCAACCGGGTCATCGACCAGCGGTTCGGCCGTGGTGCTGTGCTGGAGGAGGCCGTCAACGACGCCCTCCCGAAGTTCTACACCGAGGCTGTCAACGAGGGTGAGCTCAACGTCCTGGGCCAGCCCGAGGTCGACATCACCGAGCTGAAGGACGGCGAGCTGCTGGCCTTCACCGCCGAGGTCGACGTGCGCCCCGTGATCGAGATCCCGGACTACTCCGGCATCGAGGTCACCGTGGACGCCCTCGAGGTCACCGACGAAGAGGTCGAGAAGGCCGTGGAGCAGCTCCGCGAGCGCTTCGCCTCCACCAACCCGGTCGAGCGCGCCGCCGCCGAGGGCGACGTCGTCACGATCGACCTGCAGGCCAAGGTCGACGGCGAGGTCCTGGAGGACGGCGTGGCCGAGGGTGTCTCGTACACCATCGGTTCCGGCGAGCTCCTCGACGGCATCGACGCTGCTGTCACGGGCCTGGAGGCGGGTGGCGAGGCCACCTTCACCTCCGAGCTGAAGGGCGGCTCGGCCGAGGGCAAGGAGGCCGAGGTCACCGTCAAGGTCACCGCGGTCGCCGCCCGTGAGCTCCCGGAGCTGGACGACGAGTTCGCCCAGATGGCGAGCGAGTTCGACACGCTCGACGAGCTCAAGGCGGACAGCCGTACGCGCCTGGAGAACACCAAGCAGTACGACCAGGCGACCCAGGCCCAGGAGCGCGTCCTCGAGGAGCTGCTGAAGCTCGCCGAGGTCCCGATCCCCGAGAAGCTGCTCGCGGACGAGATCCAGACCCGCAAGCACAACCTGGAGCACCACCAGCTCGGCCAGATGGGTCTGACCCTGGAGAAGTACCTGGAGATCCAGGGCAAGACGGTCGAGGAGTTCGACGCCGAGACCTCCGAGCAGGCCATCAAGGGCATCAAGACCCAGTTCATCCTTGACGAGCTCGTCAACAAGGAGAAGCTGAACGTCAACCAGGAGGAGCTCACCGAGCACCTCATGCGGCGCGCCGCTTCCTCCGGCATGAGCCCGGACCAGTTCGCCCAGGCCGTCGTCGAGGGCGGCCAGGTGCCGATGCTCGTCGGTGAGGTCGCCCGCGGCAAGGCGCTGGCTGTGGTCGTCGAGGCCGCCAAGGTCGTCGACACCAACGGTGAGGTCGTCGAGCTGGAGGACGAGGAGGAGCTCGAGGAGGCCATCGAGACGGTCGAGGCCGCCGAGGGCGCCACCGAGGCCGCTGCCGAGGAGAAGAACGAGGCCTGAGCCTCGCGCTGAACCCGTGCGACGGGCTCCGGACGCTACAGCGTCCGGAGCCCGTCGTCGTCTCGCGGCAGGCTCCCGCGCAGCCGGCCCCGAGCTCCCCGCCCGGTGCCGCGGAACCCTTGTGCGCACTGCCCAGCTTGCGCTCCCAGCGAACAGTTGCGGAAGCGGGATGGCGTTGTCCTACCTGCGCGTTAGGGTCCATGAATAGGAAGGGCAGGGGAGTCCCCGCCCGCCCGGTACGAAGACGCTGAGACGGCCGGAGCCGTCAGAGACGAGCAGGTGGATACGTGACGAATCTGATGCCTTACGCCGCCGGAGAGCCGTCCCTCGGTGGTGGCCTCGGCGACCAGGTCTACAGCCGACTGCTCGGCGAGCGCATCATCTTCCTCGGTCAGCAGGTCGACGATGAGATCGCCAACAAGATCACGGCGCAGCTGCTTCTCCTTGCCGCGGAACCCGACAAGGACATCTACCTCTACATCAACAGCCCCGGCGGCTCGGTGACAGCAGGCATGGCGGTCTACGACACCATGCAGTACATCCCGAACGACGTGGTCACCATCGGTATGGGCATGGCGGCCTCGATGGGCCAGTTCCTGCTGACCGGTGGCACTGCGGGCAAGCGCTTCGCGCTCCCGAACACCGACATCCTCATGCACCAGGGTTCGGCCGGCATCGGCGGTACCGCCTCGGACATCAAGATCCAGGCGCAGTACCTGCTCCGTACGAAGCAGCGGATGGCGGAGATCACCGCCCGTCACTCCGGCCAGACCGTGGAGACGATCATCCGCGACGGCGACCGCGACCGCTGGTACACGGCGGAGGAGGCCGTGGAGTACGGGCTGATCGACGAGATCATCTCCGCCGCATCGGGCGTTCCGGGCGGCGGCGGCACCGGGGCCTGAGCCCCTTGCCCGCCCAGCCCACAGCCCACAGCCCTCAGAACGCCACCAGGATGGTGAACACCGACATGAGCAACTACCCCGGCCTCCCCGGCGCCTCCGCCAGCGGCCTCTACACCGGCCCGCAGGTGGACAACCGCTACATCGTTCCGCGCTTCGTGGAGCGCACCTCGCAGGGTGTGCGGGAGTACGACCCGTACGCGAAGCTCTTCGAGGAGCGCGTGATCTTCCTCGGCGTGCAGATCGACGACGCGTCCGCCAACGACGTCATGGCGCAGCTGCTGTGCCTGGAGTCGATGGACCCGGACCGTGACATCTCGATCTACATCAACAGCCCCGGCGGCTCGTTCACCGCGCTCACCGCGATCTACGACACGATGCAGTTCGTGAAGCCGGACATCCAGACGGTCTGCATGGGCCAGGCGGCCTCCGCCGCCGCGGTCCTGCTCGCCGCCGGCACGCCCGGCAAGCGCATGGCGCTCCCCAACGCCCGTGTGCTGATCCACCAGCCGTCCTCGCAGACCGGCCGCGAGCAGCTCTCCGACCTGGAGATCGCCGCCAACGAGATTCTGCGGATGCGCACCCAGCTGGAGGAGATGCTGGCCAAGCACTCCACCACTCCGCTGGAGAAGATCCGCGACGACATCGAGCGCGACAAGATCCTGACCGCCGAGGACGCCCTCGCCTACGGTCTCGTCGACCAGATCGTGTCGACCCGCAAGAGCGCGGCCGGAGCGGCCGCCTGACGTCGGCCTTTGCCCCTTGGTGCGGTGGTTTCACACGGTCGCTGCTGTGTGAACCGCGCCAAGGGGGGCCCGAACGGGGGGCCAGGCAAGGTACCGTCGGATAGAGGCACCAGGAGCCGCTGAACCAAGCTGCTCCCAGGCGAAGGGGAAGCACCTCGTGGCACGCATCGGTGATGGCGGCGACCTGCTCAAGTGCTCGTTCTGCGGAAAGAGCCAGAAGCAGGTGAAGAAGCTCATCGCGGGACCCGGTGTGTACATCTGCGACGAGTGCATCGATCTCTGCAATGAGATCATCGAGGAGGAGCTCGCGGAGACCTCCGAGGTGCGGTGGGAGGAACTCCCCAAGCCGCGCGAGATCTACGAGTTCCTCGAGGGGTACGTCGTCGGTCAGGAACCCGCGAAGAAGGCCCTCTCGGTCGCTGTGTACAACCACTACAAGCGGGTCCAGGCGGGCGAGAACGGCGGCGCGCAGGGCCGGGACGACGGCATCGAGCTGGCCAAGTCCAACATCCTGCTGCTGGGCCCCACGGGCTCCGGCAAGACGCTCCTCGCGCAGACGCTGGCCCGTATGCTCAACGTCCCGTTCGCCATCGCCGACGCGACGGCGCTGACGGAGGCCGGCTATGTCGGCGAGGACGTCGAGAACATCCTGCTGAAGCTGATCCAGGCCGCGGACTACGACGTCAAGAAGGCCGAGACCGGGATCATCTACATCGACGAGATCGACAAGGTCGCCCGCAAGAGCGAGAACCCGTCGATCACCCGCGATGTCTCCGGCGAGGGCGTCCAGCAGGCGCTGCTGAAGATCCTGGAGGGCACCACCGCCTCCGTACCGCCGCAGGGCGGCCGGAAGCACCCGCACCAGGAGTTCATCCAGATCGACACGACGAACGTGCTGTTCATCGTGGGCGGTGCCTTCGCCGGTCTGGAGCGGATCATCGAATCGCGGGCGGGCGCCAAGGGCATCGGCTTCGGCGCGACGATCCGTTCCAAGCGCGAGATCGAGGCGAGCGACCAGTTCCAGGAGGTCATGCCGGAGGACCTGGTGAAGTTCGGGATGATCCCCGAGTTCATCGGCCGTCTCCCCGTGCTGACTTCGGTCCACAACCTGGACCGCGAGGCGCTGCTGCAGATCCTCGTCGAGCCGCGCAATGCGCTGGTGAAGCAGTATCAGCGCCTGTTCGAGCTCGACGGTGTGGAGCTGGACTTCGACCGCCCGGCGCTGGAGGCCATCGCCGACCAGGCGATCCTGCGCGGCACCGGCGCGCGCGGTCTGCGCGCCATCATGGAAGAGGTACTCCAGTCCGTGATGTACGAGGTGCCGTCCCGCAAGGACGTGGCCCGCGTCGTCATCACGGCGGACGTGGTCCGCAACAACGTCAACCCGACGCTGGTCCCGCGCGAGCCGCGGACGATCGGCCAGGGCGACGACGGGCGGCACGAGAAGTCCGCGTAGCGGTTGCGGTAGCACGACGTACGCGAAGGGGCGCCCGGCCAGTGACTGGCCGGGCGCCCCTTCCGCTGTACCGAGTGCTCAGATCTTGGTGCGGGACGTGTTGTAGAGCTTGGCGGCCAGGGCGGCCAGGTCGTCCTGCGACATGCCCTTGCCGGCCATGGAGAGTGCCACGTCGACACCGCTCACCGCGCCGACCGTGCTGTAGTCGGCCCACACGCAGGTGGGAATGGTGAATTCCTTGGGGCCGCCTTTAGCGGTTCCGTCGCCCTTGCTGTTGGTCACCTTGATGTCCTGGCACTTCATCAGTGCGCCTTTGAATCCGGCCGGAGTCACGGCCTTGGGACTACCGATGAGGGAGTAGTCCATGCCCGTGTTGCTCTTCTTCATGTCGTTCTCGGTGTTCGTGAACGAATTGTCGATGACCTTCGCGGGATCGGTGACATCGCCCCAAAGGCCCTGGAGCGTGAGGCCTTTGACGCTGAGCTCATTGTCCTTGGAGCCCGCGCTGTACTGGGCCACCGTCTGCTGGGGATTCTTGATCCCCATCGCTTCGGCCTTCGTCTTGTGCTCACCGGTCAACGGCGTCGAAGGACTCGATCCTTTCGACTCCTTCTTGTACTCGCCGACAGAAGCGGCCGGCGTCAGCTTGTAGCCCTTGGTGCTGTCCGCGACGTCGCTGTTGCTGGCACCGCCCGACGTCAGGAAGTACACCCCGCCCGCGATGACCGCCAGCGCCACGACGACGCCGCCGATGATCAGGCCGGTCTTCTTCTTCGGAGGGGCCGGGGGCATCGGCATCTGGCCGCCGTACGGAGCCTGGCCGTACGGTGCCTGGGGCTGCTGGCCGTACGGGCCCGGCTGCTGGGTCTGCGGGTAGCCGTAGCCCGGCTGGGGCTGCTGAGGAACACCCTGGGGGGCCTGCTGCGGGTACCCGTAACCCGGCTGGCCGCCCTGCGGCGGCTGGCCGCCGTACGGGCCCGGCTGCTGGCCGTACGGACCGGGCTGCTGGCCGTACGGTCCGGGCTGACCCTGCGGAGGCTGACCACCGTACGGGCCGGGCTGGCCTTGCGGAGGCTGGCCACCGTACGGTCCGGGCTGGCCCTGCGGCGGCTGGCCGCCGTACGGGCCCGGCTGGTTGTAGCTCATCTGCGGTGTCCCCTGTTCGTCATGCTTATGCGTTCCGAACATCCTGACGGAAGGTCCACCCGGATGGAGCAACGGGAGTCACACCGTTACTCGACAAACCAGTTTCAGTACACGACCGTGGCGGCCCTAAACTGTCCCCCGTGACCGAGAACACTCAGCAGACGCCAGCCAGCAACCCCGAACTGCCGACCCAGTACGCACCGGCCGAGGTAGAGGGGAAGCTGTATGAGCGCTGGGTAGAACGTGGTTACTTCGAAGCCGACGAGCACAGCGAGAAGCCGCCGTACTCCATCGTCATCCCGCCGCCGAACGTCACGGGCAGCCTGCACCTGGGGCACGCCTTCGAGCACACGCTGATCGACGCCCTTGTCCGGCGCAAGCGCATGCAGGGCTTCGAGGCGCTGTACCAGCCCGGCATGGACCACGCCGGCATCGCCACCCAGAACGTCGTCGAGCGCGAGCTCGGCAAGGAGGGCAAGTCCCGCCACGACCTGGGCCGGGAGGCCTTCGTCGAGCGCGTCTGGCAGTGGAAGAACGAGTCCGGCGGCCAGATCTCCGGACAGATGCGCCGCCTCGGCGAGGGCGTCGCCTGGTCCCGTGAGCGCTTCACCATGGACGAGGGCCTCTCCACCGCCGTCCAGACCGTCTTCAAGAAGATGTACGACGACGGGCTGATCTACCGCGCCGAACGCATCATCAACTGGTGCCCCCGGTGTCTGACCGCGATCTCCGACATCGAGGTCGAGTACCAGGACGACGACGGCGAGCTCGTCTCCATGAAGTACGGCGACGGTGACGCGACCATCGTCGTCGCCACCACCCGCGCCGAGACGATGCTCGGTGACACCGCCGTCGCCGTCCACCCCGACGACGAGCGCTACAAGCACCTCGTCGGCACGCGCATCAAGCTGCCGCTCACCGACCGTACGATCCCCGTCGTCGCCGACCACCACGTCGACCCGGAGTTCGGCACGGGCGCCGTCAAGGTGACGCCCGCGCACGACCCGAACGACTTCGAGATCGGCAAGCGCCACGACCTGCCGTTCCTCACGGTCATGGACGAGCGCGCCGTCATCACGGTCCCCGGCCCCTTCGAGGGCCTGGACCGCCTGGAGGCCAGGTCCGCCATCGTCGGCGCGCTGCGTGCCGAGGGCCGGATCGTCACCGAGAAGCGCCCGTACCTCCACTCGGTCGGCCACTGCTCGCGCTGCAAGACCACCATCGAGCCGCGGCTGTCCCTTCAGTGGTGGGTCAAGGTCGCCCCGCTCGCCAAGGCGGCCGGTGACGCCGTCCGCGACGGCAAGGTCAAGATCCACCCGCAGGAGATGGAGAAGCGGTACTTCGACTGGGTCGACAACCTCCACGACTGGACGATCTCGCGCCAGCTCTGGTGGGGTCACCGCATCCCCGTCTGGTACGGCCCGAACGGCGAGGTCGTCTGCGTCGGACCGGACGACGAGGCCCCCACGGGCGAGGGCTGGACGCAGGACAGCGATGTCCTGGACACCTGGTTCTCCTCCGGCCTCTGGCCGTTCTCCACGCTCGGCTGGCCGGAGCAGACCGACAGCCTCGCGAAGTTCTACCCGAACTCCGTCCTCGTCACCGGCTACGACATCCTCTTCTTCTGGGTCGCCCGGATGATGATGTTCGGCCTGTACGTCAACGACGGTGTCCCGCCCTTCGAGACCGTCGTTCTGCACGGCATGGTCCGTGACGAGTTCGGCAAGAAGATGTCGAAGTCGTTCGGCAACGTCGTCAACCCGCTGGACTGGATGGACAAGTACGGCTCGGACGCCCTGCGGTTCACCCTGGCGCGTGGTGCCAACCCGGGCGTCGACGTCCCGATCGGCGAGGACTGGGTCCAGGGCTCCCGCAACTTCGCCAACAAGATCTGGAACGCCACGCGCTTCGCGCTGATGAACGGCGCCACGATCGAGGGCGAGCTGCCCGACCCGTCGCAGATGTCCGCGACGGACCGCTGGATCCTGTCGAAGCTCAACAAGACCGTCGCCGAAGTCGACGCGTTCTACGACGACTTCCAGTTCTCCAAGCTCAGCGAGGCGCTCTTCCACTTCGCGTGGGACGAGGTCTTCGACTGGTACGTCGAGCTGTCGAAGACCACGTTCTTCGCGGGCGGCGAGCAGGCGAAGCTCTCCGGCCGGGTCCTCGGCGAGGTCCTCGACGTGATGCTGCGGCTCCTGCACCCGGTCGTCCCGTTCGTCACCGAGACGCTCTGGACCACGCTGACCGGCCGCGAGTCCGTCGTCATCGCCGACTGGCCGAAGGACTCCGGCTTCCGCGACGCGGCCGCCGAGCAGGAGATCGAGCTCGTCCAGCAGGTCGTCACCGAGGTCCGCCGGTTCCGCTCCGACCAGGGTCTCCAGCCCGGCCAGAAGGTCCCGGCCGAGCTCACCCTGACCGGCACGGCGCTCGCCCCGCACGAGGCGGCCATCCGCCAGCTGCTGCGCCTGCAGCCCGCCGGTGACGGCTTCCACGCCACCGCGTCGCTGCCGGTCGCGGGCGCCACCGTCGCCCTCGACCTGTCCGGCACCATCGACGTGGAGGCCGAGCGCAAGCGCCTGACGAAGGACCTGGGCGCCGCCGAGAAGGAGAAGGCCCAGGCCAACGCCAAGCTCGGCAACGAGGCGTTCCTGGCCAAGGCGCCGGACAACGTGGTCGACAAGATCCGTACCCGGCTCGCCAAGGCCGACGCGGACATCGCGCGGATCACCGCTCAGCTGGCGAACCTGCCGCAGAGCTGATGACCTGAGCGTGAAGCCCCCGTGTCCCTGACCGACCAGGGACACGGGGGCTTCGTCGTACCCGTGGCGGCGCCCGCGCCGCGGCCGGGTCCGCGGCAGCGGCTCGTACGGCGTGTCCGGTGCAGGGCAGCCGTCCGCCCGGACGCCGGGGCGCGCACCGCTCGGGCGCCGCAGTCAGGCTCAGAGGGCAGGGACGACCATGTGCCCCCGGGGCGCGTCGTGCCGTCAGCGGCCCGGGCGGGCGATTCGTGACCGTGGCCGGGCCCCGCGCCGGATGTGCGTCCCGATCCGTAGACTGGGACCCGTGAGTGAGCCCCGCCCTTCAGACCGGCACGACGCGTCCGAGTCCGACGACACCTTCGCGGAGATCGTCGACGAAGCGACCCAACGCGACCCCGACCTGGCGGTGATCGAGGCCGGCAGCCGCACCCTGCGCACGGTCTCGGGACCGGTCCCGGGTGACGAGGTCCCCGCCCGACCCGCCGACCCGGAGGTGGACAAGGCGCTGCGCGCGGTGGAGCAGGAGCTCGCCGGCCGCTGGGGCGAGACGAAGCTCGAACCGTCCGTGTCGCGGATCGCCGCGCTGATGGACGTGCTCGGCGAGCCGCAGCACGCGTACCCGTCGATCCACATCACCGGCACCAACGGCAAGACCAGCACCGCCCGCATGATCGAGGCCCTGCTCGGCGCCTTCGAGCTGCGCACCGGCCGCTACACCTCGCCGCACGTCCAGTCGATCACCGAGCGGATCAGCCTGGACGGTGCGCCGATGGACCCGGAGCGGTTCATCGAGACGTACAACGACATCAAGCCGTATGTCGAGATGGTCGACGCCCAGCAGCCCTACCGGCTCTCCTTCTTCGAGGTGCTGACCGGCATGGCGTACGCGGCCTTCGCCGACGCGCCGGTCGACGTCGCGGTCGTCGAGGTCGGCATGGGCGGCAGCTGGGACGCGACGAATGTGATCGACTCCTCGGTCGCCGTCGTCACCCCCATCTCGCTGGACCACACCGACCGGCTCGGCGCCACACCCGCCGAGATCGCCGGTGAGAAGTCCGGAATCATCAAGCAGGACGCCACCGTCATCCTGGCCCAGCAGCCGGTCGACGCCGCGCAGGTCATGCTGAAGAAGGCCGTCGAAGTCGACGCCACGGTCGCTCGCGAGGGCATGGAGTTCGGCGTCGTCTCCCGCGAGATCGCGGTCGGCGGCCAACTTCTGACGCTGCGCGGCCTCGGGGGCGAGTACGAGGAGGTCTTCCTCCCGCTGTACGGCGCCCACCAGGCGCACAACGCGGCGGTGGCGCTCGCCGCGGTCGAGGCGTTCTTCGGTATCGGCGCCGAGCAGTCCGGCTCGCTCGACATCGACACGATCCGCCGGGCCTTCGCCTCGGTCCGCTCGCCGGGCCGCCTCGAAGTCGTCCGGAGCAGCCCGACCGTCGTCCTGGACGCGGCCCACAACCCGGCGGGCGCCCGCGCCACCGCCGACGGGCTGTCCGAGGCGTTCGGCTTCTCCCGGCTGATCGGCGTGGTCGGCGCCAGCGACGACAAGGACGTCCGGGGGCTCCTCGAAGCCTTCGAGCCGATCTTCGCCGAGGTCGTCGTCACCCAGAACTCCAGCGGCCGGGCGATGGACGCCGACGAACTGGCCGCCGTCGCGGTCGAGGTCTTCGGCGGCGACCGCGTCCAGGTCGAGCCGCGCCTCGACGACGCGCTGGAGGCGGCGATCACCCTCGCCGAGGAGGAGGACGAGTACGCGGGCGCCGGCGTCCTGGTGACCGGCTCCGTGATCACAGTCGGCGAGGCCCGGCTGCTTCTGGGAAGGCACTGACCCTGTGCGTACGCTCTGCGCGTCGACGCTGATCGGCGAATTCTTCGTGATCGGGTTCGCCGGACTCGTCGCCATGAAGTCCGACGACCTGTCGAACACCACCGTCTGGACGGTCTGCGGCGTCGGCATGCTGCTCTCCGTCCTGCTCTGCGGGATGATCACCCGGCCCGGCGGCACAGCCCTTGGCTGGGCGCTCCAGGTGGCACTGGTCGCCAGCGGGTTCGTCGTCCCGATGATGTTCATCCTGGGGCTGGTCTTCGGGGGACTGTGGTGGGCCTCGGTGCACTACGGTCGCAAGGTCGACGAGGCGAAGGCACGCTGGGCGGCCCAGGCGGCGACCGAAGCCTCGTCCGGCGGCTGAAACCTGAAGCCGGGCACGTCGGGCAAACCCGGCCGTCGGCCCGTCTTCGTGCCCCTGTAGCCTCACCTCACCGCACCTGCATGCCCTCAAGGAGCCGCACATGACTCAGCGCACCCTCGTCATTCTCAAGCCGGACGCTGTCAGGCGTGGGCTGATCGGCGAGATCGTCGGCCGGATCGAGCGCAAGGCCGGCTGGCAGGTCACCGCGCTGGAGCTGCGCACGCTCGACCGTGCGACCCTGGAGCAGCACTACGCCGAGCACGTAGGCCGCCCGTTCTACGAGCCGCTCGTCGAATTCATGCAGTCCGGCCCCGTCGTCGTCCTGGTCGCCGAGGGCGAGCGGGTCATCGAGGGCGTCCGTGCCCTGGCCGGCCCGACCGACCCGATCGCCGCCGCGCCCGGCTCCATCCGTGGCGACTTCGGCACGATCACCCGCGAGAACCTCATCCACGCCTCGGACTCCGAGGAGTCCGCAGAGCGTGAAATGAAGCTGTTCTTTCCGGGGCTTTCCTGACCTCGAATCAGCCAAACAGCGCTCATGACCCGGGGCGACCGAAGTAATTCGGTCGCCCTTCGGTATAGGGTCCCCGTTCGCGGGAACGCATCCCTCCGACGTAACGTCACCATGAGTGGAACGGCCACCCGTTCCGCCCACAATGGCGAAGGACCCTCGCGCGGTGTCCGTGAACACGGCACTACGATGGAATCATCCGCGCCCGCAGCGCTCACCTCGCCTACCAAAACAAGCCATAACCGCTTCTTGGGAAGGCCCGACGCATCCTCATGGGGAACAAGGGGAACTCAATGTCGTTCATCGGCCGTGACATGGCTATCGACCTAGGGACTGCCAACACGCTGGTGTACGTCAGGGGGCGCGGCATCGTTCTGAACGAGCCGTCCGTCGTGGCCATCAACACCAACACCGGCGGCATTCTGGCGGTCGGTTCCGAGGCCAAGAAGATGATCGGGCGTACGCCGGGCAACATCGTTGCCGTACGGCCCCTGAAGGACGGCGTGATCGCCGACTTCGAGATCACGGAGCGGATGCTCCGCTACTTCATCCTGAAGATCCACAAGCGCCGCTACCTGGCCCGCCCGCGGGTCGTCGTCTGCGTGCCCTCAGGCATCACCGGGGTCGAGCGACGCGCCGTCATCGAGGCGTCGACGCAGGCCGGGGCGCGGCAGGTGCACATCATCGAGGAGCCCATGGCCGCGGCCATCGGTTCCGGGCTGCCGGTCCACGAGGCCACCGGCAACATGGTGGTCGACATCGGTGGCGGCACCACCGAGGTCGCCGTGATCTCGCTCGGAGGAATCGTCACTGCCCAGTCGATCCGGGTCGCCGGTGACGAGCTGGACAACGCGATCATCCAGCACATCAAGAAGGAGTACTCGCTCCTCCTCGGTGAGCGCACCGCCGAACAGATCAAGATCACGATCGGCTCGGCGTACGACCTGGACAAGGACGAGCACACCGAGATCCGCGGCCGTGACCTGGTCTCCGGACTGCCCAAGACGGTCGTCGTCTCCGCCGCGGAGGTCCGCAAGGCCATCGAGGAACCGGTCAACGCGATCGTCGACGCGGTGAAGACCACGCTCGACAAGTGCCCGCCGGAGCTCTCCGGCGACGTCATGGACCGCGGCATCGTCCTCACGGGCGGCGGCGCGCTGCTGCGCGGACTGGACGAGCGGCTGCGCCGTGAGACCGGCATGCCGATCCACATCGCCGAGGACCCGCTGGACTCGGTGGCACTCGGATCCGGTAAGTGTGTCGAGGAGTTCGAGGCGCTCCAGCAGGTGCTGGACGCCCAGCCCCGCAGGTAGCACCGGGAACGACAACACAGCGGTCCGCCGTACGGGCGCTGCCGCCCCATACGGCGGATCGTTGATATACAGGCACGAACATTCCGACGAGGAAGGCACGGCCGCCGCACGTGAGGGACACACGAGAGAGCCGGCTGCTCCTGGTGCTGCTGATCGCCATCGCATTCGCACTGATTACGGTGGACATCCGCGGCGGCGAGGAGTCACCGGTGGACGGCGCCCGGCGGGCCGCCGCAACGGCCTTCGGGCCGGTCGAGAACGGCGTTGCGGCAGCCGTCGATCCGGTGGGCAACGCCATAGGGGCGATCCGCGACTCCGGTGAACGGCACAACCGGATCGCCGCCCTGGAACAGCAGAACACCGAGCTGAAGACGAAGCTCGGCAGCGACGACCGCAACCGCAACCGGGTGCGCGAACTCGACAAGATGCTGAAGGAGTCCGCCGCCGGGCAGTACGGCATCAAGGCCGCCCAGGTCATCGCCATAGGAGCCGCCCAGGGCTTCTCCTGGACCGTCACCATCGACGCGGGCTCCAACGACGGCCTCAAGCGAGACATGACCGTCATCAACGGCGACGGACTCGTCGGCCGCGTCACCACCGTCGGCCCGGACACCGCGACGGTGCTCCTCGCCAACGATCCCGACTTCACCGTCGGCACCCGGATGGAGAAGACCGACGAACTCGGCTTCGCCACCGGCCAGGGAGACCGCCCGCTCTCCGTTCAATTCCTCAACGGCAAGGCCCAGGTGAAGAAGGGCGACCGGCTGGTCACCTTCGGCTCCAGCAAGGACAAGCCGTTCGTGCCCGGAGTCCCGGTCGGCGAGGTGGTCCGCGTCGACCCGTCCGGCGGTGACCTCACCCGTACCGTCTATGTCCGCCCGTACGCCGGCTTCAGCCGACTCGACATCGTCGGCGTCGTCGTCCAGGCACCGCGCGAGGACCCGCGCGACATGGTCCTGCCGAAACAGCCCGCCAAACCGAAACCCACCCCCACCCCGACGGTCACCGTCACCATCTCGCCCAACGGTGACATCGTCGACACCAACGGAAAGGTCGTGGGGAACGTCAACGAGACCCCGAGCGGCAGTCCCAGTGGGAGTCCCAGCCCCACCGGAACCACCGGCAACGCGGTCAACGAGCAGAGGTAGAGCTGATCCCCATGCGCTTCAACCGGACTCTGCTCTCCACCGTGCTGGTCGTGATCGCCCTGGTCGTCCAGGTCTCCGTACTCGCACGCCTCCAACTCCCCGGCGCCGTCCCCGATCTGCTGCTCCTCGTCGTCGTCGGCCTCTCCCTGGTGTACGGACATGTGGCCGGCGCCCTGATCGGCTTCGGCGCGGGGCTCCTCACCGACCTGGCGCCGCCCGCCGACCACGCCGCCGGGCGCTACGCCATGGTCCTGTGCATCATCGGCTACGCCGCCGGACTCGCCCGGCCGGAGAACGGCCGGCTCAAGTCCGCGTTGGCCCCGATGACCGTGGTCGTGGCCGCCGCGATCGGATCCACGCTGCTGTACGCCCTCGTCGGCGCCCTCGTCGGGGACACCGCCGCCCGTCATGTCGGCCTCGGCGGCCTGGTGTTCACCGCCGCTGTCTACGACCTGCTTCTCGCGCCGTTCACCGTTCCACTGATCATGGCGCTCGCCAGACGCACCGAGAACGACCCGATCTCCGAGCCCTCCGGCGGAGACGTGGCCTCGGGCTGGCTCTCCTCCGGCACCGGACTCAGGATCGGCAGCCAGCGCGCCGGACTGCGGGTGAAGGTCGCCCGCAACCGGTCGGCACGGGCCGGACGGATCAAGGGAGCCAAGCGACTGTGAGGCTGTATCTCCCGGGGGGCACCCCCCGGACACCCGGCCCGACCACCGGGGGCGCCCCGTGAGCAACATTCCGGAGACGGGCCGGACCCAGCGGGTCCAGATCAGGCTCATCGTCATCCAAGTCCTTGTCTTCTCCCTGCTGCTGACACTCGGCGGCCGCCTCTGGTACCTCCAGATCCGCAACGGCCGGGAATACACCGACGAGGCGAGGAGCAACCACGTCCAGCAGGTTGTCCAGCCCGCCGTCCGCGGCTCCATCCTCGACGCCCGTGGCGTGCCCCTCGCCGATAACGAGACCCGCCTCGTCGTCTCCGCCAGCCGCACCGAGCTGCTGAAGATGGATGACGACGGCAAGGGCGTTCTGACCCGGCTCGCCGATGTGCTCGGCATGAAGCCGAAGGACGTCCTCGACAAGGTCCGGCTCTGCGACGCGAAGACCCCGCAGCCCTGCTGGAACGGGTCGCCGTACCAGCCGATCCCGGTCACCGACGAGGCCACCACCCAGCAGGCCCTGCAGATCCGCGAACGCGCCGAGGACTTCCCCGGCATCACCGCCGAACCCACCGCCGTACGCCGCTACGCCTCGCCCGGCAAGGCCAACACCGCCCAGGTCCTCGGCTACCTCTCGCCCGTCACCGACGAAGAGATCACCAAGGCCCAGAACACCAATTCGCCGTACCTCCGCTCCGACCAGGTCGGCCGATCCGGCCTGGAGCGCACGTACGACAAGGAGTTGCGCGGCAAGGCCGGCGTCACCCGCTACGAGGTCGACAACCTCGGCCGGGTCATCGGCCAGGCGAAGAACGACAAGGCGGAGCCCGGATCGAGCGTCGTCACCTCCATCGATGCCCGGGTCCAGGCCGTCGCGGAGTACGAGCTCAACGAGGCCATGAAGACGGCCCGTAAGACCTTCGACAAGAACACCAACCAGAACTACAAGGCCGACTCGGGCGCCGTCGTCGTCATGGAGGCCAAGACCGGCCGAGTCGTCGCGATGGCGTCCAACCCCAACTACGACCCCAATGCCTGGGTCGGCGGCATCTCGGGCAAGGACTACGCCCGGATGACCAGCAAGAAGTCCAACTATCCGCTGCTCAACCGAGCCATCCAGGGCCAGGCCGCACCGGGCTCGATCTTCAAGGTCGTCTCGACCGCGGCCTCCGTCAGGGCGGGCTACCCGTTCGACGGCCGCTACAACTGCGGCAGCTCGTACAGCGCCGACGGCCAGGTCTACAAGAACTTCGAATCGCAGAGCCACGGCCCGATCACCCTGGGCCAGGCGCTCGAGGTCTCCTGCGACACCGTCTTCTACGCCCTCGGCCACCAGCAGTGGCAGAAGGACGGCGGGCTGAAGCCCAAGAAGAACGCCAAGGACTGGTTCTTCAAGACCGCCCACCAGTTCGGTCTCGGCAAGGAGACCGGCATCGACCTTCCCAACGAGGTCACCGGCCGGGTCCCCGACCGCCAGTGGAAGAAGGACTTCTGGAAGGCCAACAAGGACGCCTGGTGCGAACAGGGCAAGCAATGGCCCAAGAAGAAGGACTTCGGCACTGTGCTCGCCCACGAGAACTGCCTCGAGGGCATGAAGCTGCACGCCTATGACGCCATCAACTACTCCATCGGCCAGGGCGACACCCTCGTCACCCCGATCCAGATGGCGACCATCTACGCCGCGATCAGCAACGGCGGCACGCTCTACGACCCGACGGTCGGCAAGGCGATCATCAGCCCCGACGGCAAGAACGTCCGCTGGATCGAGCCTCATTCGCACGGCAAGCTGCCGGCCAGCGCCAAGACCTTGAAGCAGATGGAGGGGGCGCTGGCGGGCGTCGCGACCCGCGGTACCGCCGCCTGGCGATTCGGCGGCTGGCCGCAGGACAAGATCCCGATGCACGCCAAGACGGGCACGGCCGAGGTCTACGGCAAGCAGACGACCTCCTGGTTCGCCACGTACACCAAGGACTACTCGATCGTCATGACGATCTCCCAGGGTGGTACGGGCTCCGGCGCCTCCGGGCCCGCCGTCCGCAACATCTACGACGCGATCTACGGACTCGACGACTCCGGCAAGCAGGACCTCAAGAAGGCGCTGCTGGCCGCCCCGCAGAAGTCCCTGCCCAAGATCCAGCACGACGGCTCGATCGACGCCCCGACGATCAAGCCCTACGACCCGAACTCGCAGAAGACCCCGGAGGAGCAGACACTCGCCGCGGTGCTCGGGAGGCGCGACTGATGGCCGGCTTCTCCGTCTCCCGGTACGCCCCCGACCGCGGCATCTGGGGCAGGCTCACCGCCCGCGACTCCGTCGTGCGCCGGCTCGACTGGCCGATGCTCGGCTCCGCGGTTGCGCTCTCCTTCATCGGCGCGGCCCTGGTCTACTCGGCGACCCGCGGCCGGGAGTCCCTCAACCACGGCGACCCGTACTACTTCCTGCTGCGGCACGCCCTCAACACCGGCATCGGCTTCGCCCTGATGGTCGGCACGATCTGGCTCGGCCACCGCACCCTGCGCGGCGCCGTCCCGGTCCTCTACGGCCTCTCGGTACTCCTGATCCTCGCGGTCCTCACCCCGCTCGGCGCCACCGTCAACGGTGCCCACGCCTGGATCATCATCGGCGGTGGCTTCTCCCTGCAGCCGTCCGAGTTCACCAAGATCACCATCATCCTGGTGATGGCGATGGTCCTCGCCGCCCGCGTCGACGCGGGCGACCAGCTGTACCCCGACCACCGGACCGTCGCCAAGGCACTCGGTCTCGCGCTCGTCCCGATGGTGATCGTCATGGGGATGCCGGACCTCGGCTCCGTGATGGTCATGGCCGTCATCGTGCTCGGCGTGCTCCTGGCCTCCGGCGCGTCGAACCGCTGGGTCTTCGGACTCCTCGGCGCCGGCGCGGCCGGAGCCGTCGCCGTCTGGCAGCTCGGCCTGCTCGACGACTACCAGATCGCCCGCTTCGCCGCCTTCGCCAACCCGGCGCTCGACCCGGCGGGCGTCGGCTACAACACCAACCAGGCCCGCATCGCGATCGGCTCCGGTGGACTCACCGGCACCGGCCTCTTCCAGGGCACCCAGACCACCGGCCAGTTCGTTCCCGAGCAGCAGACCGACTTCGTCTTCACCGTCGCGGGCGAGGAACTCGGCTTCCTCGGCGCCGGACTGATCCTCGTCCTCCTCGGCGTCGTCCTGTGGCGCGCCTGCCGGATCGCCCGCGAGACCACCGAGCTGTACGGCACGATCGTCGCCGCCGGAATCATCGCCTGGTTCGCCTTCCAGGCGTTCGAGAACATCGGGATGACGCTCGGCATCATGCCGGTCGCCGGACTCCCGCTGCCGTTCGTGTCGTACGGAGGGTCATCGATGTTCGCCGTCTGGGTGGCCATCGGACTGCTCCAGTCGATCCGGGTGCAGCGGCCGATGTCGGCCTGAGCGGGTGAGGATCCGCCCGGCCCTCTGCCCGGAGGGCGCAAACACGACTAGATTCGGTTCATGGCGGACTCGAAGCGTGAAATCGAGCGAAAGTACGAAGCCACCGTCGATACCCGGCTTCCCGATCTGACCCGGGTGGCCGGCGTCGCGGCCGTGGACCACCGCGGCGTCACGGAGCTGGACGCCGTCTACTACGACACCGAGGACCACCGGCTCGCGGCCGACGCGCTCACCCTGCGCCGCCGCACCGGCGGCGCCGACGCCGGCTGGCACCTCAAATTCCCGGTCGCCTCCGGGATCCGCGACGAGATCCGGGCCCCGCTCTCCGACACCCTTCCGGACAGCCTCGCAGGGCTGCTGCGCTCCCGGGTCCGCGGGACGGAGCTCGTCCCCGTCGTCCGGCTGCTCTCCACCCGGGACGTCCACCACCTGCTCGACGCCGACGGCGCGCTGCTCGCCGAACTCAGCGTCGACGAGGTCCGGGCCGAGCGGCTCACGGGTGGCAGTGGCACCGCCGCCTGGACCGAGATCGAGGTCGAACTCGCCGACGACGGCGACCCCGCCTTCCTCGACGCCGTCGAACGCCGGCTGCGCAAGGGCGGCGTACACCCCTCCGCGGCGTCGTCCAAACTGGCCAGGGCCCTCGACGAGACAGCCCCGAAGAGGAAGCAGCGCCCGGAGGGGGACGGCAAGCCGCGGCCCCGGACGGCGGGCGACCACGTCCTGGCCTACGCGCGAGACCAGATCACGGCGATCGTCGCCCTCGACCCCGCCGTACGCCGCGATCTGCCCGACTCCGTGCACCAGATGCGGGTCGCCACACGCAGACTGCGCAGCGCCTTCAGGACGTACGGGAAGATCCTGGACCGGACGGTCACCGATCCGATCGGTGACGAGCTGAAGTGGGTGGCCGCGGAGCTCGGCGTCGACCGGGACCAGGAGGTCCTCGACGAACGGCTCCGCAGCCGGATCGCGGACCTGTCCCGCACCCTGGTCCTCGGGCCCGTCCGCAGCCGCCTGCGCATCTGGTCCACCGCCCGCCGCTCGGGTTCCCGGCGCCGGACCGTCGGCGTACTCGACGGGAAGCGGTATCTGGCGCTCCTCGACACACTCGACGCGTTCCTCGCCGACCCGCCGCTGCTGCCCGCCGCGGACCGCGGCGCGCAGGACGCCCTGCCGCGCGCCGTCCTGAAGGACTACGCGCGCCTCGCCACCCGGATCGGTCACGCCCTGGACCTCCCCGCCGGCCCGAACCGGGACGTGGCGATGCACCAGGCGCGCAAGGCCGCCAAGCGGGCCAGGTACGCGGGGGAGGCGGCCACCCCCGCGCTGGGCAAGCCCGCCGAGAAGTTCGCCAAGCGGATGAAGGCCGTGCAGACCGTGCTCGGCGACCACCAGGACAGCGTCGTCGCCCGCGAAGCCCTGCGCACCGTGGCCGCCCAGGCGCACGCGGCGGGGGAGTCCACCTTCACCTGGGGTCTGTTGTACGGGCGGGAGGAGGCGGACGCGGCCGCCCGCGAACGGGAACTGCCCGGGGTGTGGGAGCGGGCCTCCCGGCCGGAACTGCGGTCGGAGCTGACAAGCTGAGCGCCGGGGTACGCTGGATGGTCACCACTGCCGGCTCTCGAAAGTTCGCGATGTCTGTCGATTCGGTCTTCCCACAGCTCGAAGCTCTGCTCCCGCATGTGCAGAAGCCCATCCAGTACGTCGGCGGTGAGCTCAACTCCACCGTCAAGCCGTGGGACGAATGCGACGTCCGCTGGGCCCTCATGTACCCGGACGCGTACGAGGTCGGGCTGCCCAACCAGGGCGTCATGATCCTGTACGAGGTGCTCAACGAGCGCCAGGGCGTCATGGCCGAGCGCACGTACAGCGTGTGGCCGGACCTCGAAGAGCTGATGCGCGAGCACAAGGTGCCGCAGTTCACCGTGGACAGCCACCGCCCGGTGAAGGCGTTCGACGTCTTCGGGCTGAGCTTCTCCACGGAGCTCGGCTACACCAACATGCTCACCGCCCTCGACCTCGCCGGCATCCCGCTGGATGCCAAGGACCGCGGTCTCGACGACCCGATCGTGCTGGCCGGCGGCCACGCCGCGTTCAACCCCGAGCCGATCGCGGAGTTCATCGACTGCGCGGTCATCGGCGACGGCGAGCAGGCGGTCCTGGAGATCACCGAGATCATCCGCGCCTGGAAGGCCGAAGGCCGGCCCGGCGGGCGCGAGGAGGTGCTGTTCCGCCTCGCGCGGACCGGTGGCGTCTACGTCCCGCGGTTCTACGACGTCGAGTACCTCCCGGACGGCCGTATCGGCCGCGTCGTGCCGAACAAGTCGGGCGTGCCGTGGCGCGTGTCCAAGCACACCGTCATGGACCTCGACGAGTGGCCGTACCCGAAGCAGCCTCTCGTCCCCCTCGCCGAGACCGTCCATGAGCGGATGTCCGTCGAGATCTTCCGCGGCTGCACCCGCGGCTGCCGTTTCTGCCAGGCCGGCATGATCACGCGCCCCGTGCGGGAGCGAAGCATCACCGGCATCGGCGACATGGTCGAGAAGGGTCTCAAGGCGACCGGCTTCGAAGAGGTCGGCCTTCTCTCGCTCTCCTCCGCGGACCACAGTGAGATCGGCGACCTCGCCAAGGGGCTCGCGGACCGGTACACCGAGGACAAGATCGGCCTCTCACTGCCCTCCACCCGCGTCGACGCGTTCAACGTCGACCTGGCCAACGAGCTGACCCGCAATGGTCGCCGTTCGGGTCTCACCTTCGCCCCGGAGGGCGGCTCCGAGCGCATGCGCAAGGTCATCAACAAGATGGTCTCGGAGGAGGACCTCATCCGGACGGTTGCCACCGCGTACGGCAACGGCTGGCGCCAGGTGAAGCTGTACTTCATGTGCGGCCTGCCCACCGAGACCGACGAGGACGTCCTCCAGATCGGCGACATGGCGGTCAATGTGATCGCCAAGGGCCGCGAGGTCTCCGGTCAGAACGACATCCGCTGCACCGTCTCCATCGGTGGCTTCGTACCCAAGCCGCACACCCCGTTCCAGTGGGCCCCGCAGCTGAGCGCCGAGGAGACCGACGCCCGGCTGGAGAAGCTGCGCGACAAGATCCGCGGCGACAAGAAGTACGGCCGCTCGATCGGCTTCCGCTACCACGACGGCAAGCCCGGCATCGTCGAGGGCCTGCTCTCGCGCGGCGACCGCCGTGTCGGCTCGGTCATCCGCGCCGTCTACGAGTCCGGCGGCCGCTTCGACGGCTGGCGCGAGCACTTCTCGTACGACCGCTGGATGGCCTGCGCCGAGAAGACGCTCCCCGAGTACGGCGTGGACGTCGACTGGTACACCACCCGCGAGCGGACGTACGAGGAGGTCCTGCCCTGGGACCACCTGGACTCCGGTCTGGACAAGGACTGGCTCTGGGAGGACTGGCAGGACTCGCTCGACGAGACCGAGGTCGAGGACTGCCGCTGGACCCCGTGCTTCGACTGTGGGGTGTGCCCGCAGATGGACACGGCTATACAAATCGGCCCCACTGGCAAGAAGCTGCTCCCGCTCACGGTCAAGAAGTAGCCGTGACCAGCGGCGATGCCATCCAGCGGATGGCTGAGGCGCTTGCCGACGTACCCGAGGCGGACCGCGCCGAAGCCCTCCGAGGGCTCGGAACGAAGGAGCGCGAGCAGGCTCCCCGCCCCACGCGGCGCACGCCGCTCCCCGCCCCTCGGCGTGACCCGAGCATCGTCTCGGCGGTCGAGTGGGTGTAGGCGAAGAGAGGCGTTCGGACGATCTGGTCCGGGCGCCTCTCGGCGTTTCTGGGGTCCTGTTTATGCGACAACGCGCATAGTCGCGCTTCCGCATAGACGGCGTGTCCACCCCGCTCGTACGGTCGTGGCGACCGGGCCCGCAGAGGGCTCGCAAGAGGGGGTTCAGCATGGCGCGCGAAGAACTCACACGGCTCACCGGCAACACCGATGGTGGCAACTGCGGGCAGGGCGACTGCCCGAACGTCTACCGCACCGCCTCCGGCTCGTTCGTCGTCCAGGGCGACGTCTCCACTGCCTTCACCCCGCCCGTCGGCGAAGGACTCGTGGAGATCCCCGAGGAAGTTCTGAGGGAGGCCGTCCGTGCTCTTGGATGGTGAAGACTGGGCGGACAAGTTCAAGACGTTCCAGACCGAAGCCTGGCGCCTTGAGACCTTGCCGCAGTACCTCGTACCGCAGGAAGCGGAAGAGTTCGCCGCCTTCAAGGCGGGGGCTCGCTTCCCCGGCCCGTACGAGGACGCGTGGATGGCTATGGTCCGCACCCGCAACGTCGGCCGCGTCCACATCCGTCACCCGGCCCCTCACGGACTACCTGCGGTTCGAGTTCGAGCGGTACTACCGGCACCAGGCCCCGGCGGGCGAGGACATCCGCATCCTCGACATCACCGACCGGCCGAACCCGCTCCCCGATGTTCAGGACTTCTGGATGTTCGACCGCTCGACGGTCGTCCTCATGAAGTACGAGGCCGACGGTACGCAGATCGAGCGGGAGCTGTACGAGGGCGACCCCGCTCCGTTCGTCGCATACCAGCGCATGGCCATCGCGGAATCGGTGCCCTTCTTGGAGTACGTGACCGAGTGACGTTCGAGCCCGAGCAGCTCGGTCAGTCCTCCCAGGAACTCGCCGCGACACTGCGCAAGCTGCGGAAGCAGGCCGGTCTCTCCGGGGACCGGCTCGCCGCGCGCTGCAACATGTCGCAGTCGAAGGTGAGCCGGATCGAGAGCGGGAAGGTGCGCCCGTCCCTGATGGACATAGAGCGCATCCTCAGGGCCTTGGACGCCCCGCCGGCCTTGGTCGCGGAGGTGTCCGCGCTGGCCCGCATCGCCGCTACGGAGTGGCAGGACGCGCGGTCGATGCGACGGAAGGGCCTGGACAAGAAACAGCTTGAGCTGGCTGGGCTCGTAGCGCCTTCGACGGAGTTCCGGTTCTTCCTGCTCTCGATGCTCACGGCCCTGCTCTCGACCCCGGAGTACATCAGGGCCAGCCTCGCCCACATCCCCGGAGACCACAGCAAGGCCGTGGCGAGGAAGCTGGAGCGACAGGAGATCCTGTACGACCGCCGGAAGAAGTTCACCTTCATCGTCACCGAGCAGGCGGCCCGCTCCCCGTTCGTCTCCCCGGATGCCATGGCCGTCCAGCTCGACCGGCTGGCTTCGCTGACCCACCTGCCGAACGTGCGTCTTGGCGTGCTCCCGATCGAGACGCGCCTGCCGGGGTGTCCGCTGAACACGTTCACCGTGTACGACGACCGGCTGGCCACGGTGGAGACGACGGCCGGGGTGATGGTGTTCCGCGACCCGAGAGACGTCCGGATGTACCTCGACGAATTCGCCGGTTACGACGAGCACGCCCTCTTCGGCGAGGACGCACGGGAGCGGCTGGCCGAGTGGTCGACGGCGTTCCGGTCCTGATCTTTAGTCCAGTACGCGACTGAACCTCGAATCGCCCCCGACCATCGGGCAAGGATCCCCTGCCATCGGAGAACGCACGGGAGGCGTACGAGATGAGCAGTGAGCAGACCACCATGTCGGGACCCGTACACCTGTCCCTTCCGTCTCCGCCTCCGGACCCTGTGTCGGGTTGCCGTGAGTGCCTCGGCTTCGCGGTGAGCAGAGCGAACGCCACGTCTGTGGGCGTGTTTTTAGCGGGATGTATGAGAGCCAGTGGGACGGCGGTTTCGGGAGCCACGTTCGTCCATCCGTGAAGGGGATGGATCGCAGCACGGGTTCATGATCGGCGGTGAGAATGGGAGCCACCCCTATCGGGTGACTTTCTCGGCGCAGGTTGGGGGTCGGGAGTGTCTGTGACGAGGATGTGCGGGCGTCCCGGTAGCTTGTGACTCCCGGGCTCTGCTGGTCCGTGTCCCTGACAGGCGCGGTCTGGAAGGGCCCGGCCCCGTTCTGCGGTCGGTCTTGACGCCGAGACGTGCCGGTCGCCTGGCGGGAGTCAGTCCGGGCTTGTGAGTTCGGTCAGCATCGGCCGCAGTCGCGTTGCCAGGGCCGGAGCCGTGTGAGCCAGTTCTGTGGCCAGCGAGGCGGTGGCAGCTTCCAGAGCGCGTCGCAGTTCTGCTTCGTCCAGTGATCGGACCAGCGTCTTTTCTAGCGGTGTGGTGAGTTCCTGCGGCAGAAGGTGGGTGCCTTTTGCGTGGCTGGCGGGATGGCCCAGGCGCAGGCAGGCCAGTGTGAGTACGTGGTCGCGGACCGCACTGATCCAGTATTCCGCCTGCCACCACCTGCGCCGTTCGATACATACACGGGCGTGGAGGGCGTGGTGCCAGGCGAGGCCGGCCAGGTGCTGGTGATCGGATGATTGCCCGGGGCTGGGCTGGCTGGTCTGGCCGAAGACGGTGCGCCATGCCGGGCCGAGAGGGCCGAACTCGGATTCCGGGGTGAAGGCGATATCGACTTCGAGCCACCCGGGCAGGAGGAACACCCTATAGACGGCGTTACCCGACGGCAGGTCCCAGTGGTGGACCGCGGCGAAGTCTTGATAGATCCGCGCGGTCCAGCGTTCCAGGGCCTCATCGAGCCGGCCGTGGACCGAGAACGCAAGGTCGATGTCCGACCAGCGGTCGGCTGCGCCGAGTGCGTCTGAGCCGGTGATCGCGGCCCCGACGATGCCGGGATCTTCCTCGGCAGATGCGAGCAACTGATCCCGGACACGCTGCCGTTCCTTGACATCGAACACCTCGCAACTCTATCCGGCAGCCGTCGACGGCGCGGTAGTCACCGCTTCTTGCCCTGGCGTTCGTCCTGGGTCGCCTGGTAGCGGTAGGAGTCGGTGCCGGTCTGGATGAGCGTGCACCGGAAGGTGATCCGGTCGGCGATGGCCGCGCAGAGCCTGGGATCGCCGAAGGTCTTGTCCCACTCGGCGAACGGGGAGTTGGTGGCACGGACGTGACCTTTGAGGCGGAGTGCCTGCACTGCAAGTGGAAGGCGGAGCCGTCGACGGACAGTGCGGCGGTCGACGTCGAGTGCATGAGCCACGCGGGCATGAGCAACCATCGCGGCTTCCGGCGGATCTGTACGTCGTTCGCCATGGTGGTGCGGGCCGAGCAAGACAGACCCCCGGTGCACTGAGGGGCGGCAAGCAACACAGACCAGGGGTGCGCTGGAAGGGGGGGCGTGAGCGACATGCGTCCCTGTGCTGGCCCCTGTCGACTGTCCCCATGGTTTGGGTCGAGGGGCCAGCATCGTTGCAGCCGTCAGACAGTGCTGTACGTCCACGTACGACAACGGCCCCCGGCGTAGCCCCGAGGGCCTGTCTGCACTGCTGTGTGCCTATCTCAGGTGCTCTCTCCCAGGTGCCGGTAGAGCGTAGCTCGGGAGACTCCGAGGGCCTTGGCGATGGCGCTGACGCTCTCTCCCTTGGCCTTCCTGGCGCGGGCCACGGTGAGTACGTCCTCGTCCACCACGGATGGCCGGCCGCCCGTACGCCCCTGTGCCTTGGCCGCGTCCAGCCCTGCACGGGTGCGCTCCTTGATGAGACTGCGCTCGAACTCCGCCATGGCCCCGACCACCTGAAGCATGAGACGGCCGTCCGCCGTACCGGGGTCGATGTTGGCCAGTGCCCCCGTGAGTACCTTGAACCCGATGCCTCGCTCTCGGAGGGTGTCGACCATGGTCACAAGGTCGATGAGGGAGCGGGCGAACCGGTCGGGCTTCCACACGCACAGGGTGTCGCCAGGTCTGGCGTAGTCCAGTGCGGCCGTGAGCTCTGGCCGGTTGGTGTTCTTGCCGGATGCCTTGTCCTCGAAGATCCGGGCGCAACCTGCGGCCGTCAGTGCGTCGCGCTGCAACTGCGCTTCCTGGTCATCGGTGGAGACGCGGGCGTAACCGACGAACTGCCTCGTGGACGTGGTGATCTCTGCCATGACGAGACTGTCTCAGAACTCGTCTCAAAAAAGCAAGCCTGGAGCGGGAGTTTCGAGACGGGTTTTGAACAGGGTTGAGTCCCCGCGAGGGGCCGAGACCGGTCTCGTCGTTGCGCTTCGCAGCGAAGCTAGGCTCCCGCGCATGACCAACGATCTCGGTTACACCTGTTCGTGCTGCGGCAAGCACCACGCGGAACTTCCGATGGGCTACAGCGCCGCGGCCCCCGATGTCTGGGATGTGAGTTTCGAAGGCCGATCCGACAGCCTGCTCTCATCGGACCAGTGCGTCATCAAGGCCCAGCACTACTTCATCAAGGGCTTGATCGAGATACCCGTCATCGGCAGTGACGAGGTGTTCTCGTGGGGAGTCTGGGTTTCCCTCAGTCGAGACAACTTCTCCCGGGCCGCCGACATGTGGACCACGCCCGGCCACGAAGACGAGAAGCCGTACTTCGGCTGGCTGACCACCGAGCTGCCGATCTACTCGCCCGGCACTACCAACCTGAAGACGAACGCTCACACCCGCCCGATCGGCCAGCGCCCCTTCATAGAGCTCGAGCCCACCGATCATCCTCTCGCGGTCGAGCAGCGCACAGGCATCAGTCTCGAGCGCGTCCGGGAGATCGCCGAAGCCGTCCTCCATGGCAACGGCAAGGACCGCTGACCGAGACGGTTGAGCGCGTCGGCGTCGAAGGGGTGGGGTATGCCCCCCTGAAAGTCCTTGCGTGACCGCCATGTCTTGGCAGCCAAGATTCCGCCACGGTTTCAGGGTCCGTCTGCCTTGCCCGCAGACAGCCATGGCGGGACGTATGGCCTGGTCACAGCCTTCCCTGGCTCGTTCGCAGCGGCGGATGCCTGCGAGGAGCAGGGCCTTACGGCTGAAGCAGTGGGGCGCGGTAGCGCCCCCCACGGGTCTTGCTGGCTTGCTCCTGTCGGCCCCTGCCGGGCCGCACTGTTGTTGAGCGCTGCGACTGTGGCGGCCGGTAGGCCGCCCGCTGCCGCTTCTCTCTTCGCCGTTGCCCTGCCCCTATGGGGCGCTGCCGCGCCCCTTGTGTCCCTTGCGGCTGGTTCTCGCGGCCTTCCTCAGCCAGCCCCGATAGGGGCCGCACTGCACTGGAGCCAAATAGATAAGAGAGCACGCGAGCGTTTCCGCAGGTCGGGTGCCGTGTCGGTACACGCCAGAGGTGCTCTGACTACACGTCCCGCGTGTGCTCACCGGTTCTGATGGAGTCGGCAGGGGACTGGTGCACCCTTGCCCTTCTGGAACAGGTGAGGCGGGAGCACGAGGCAGGCGGCCCCGGAACGGGGCGACACAAGGTCCAGCTCCTTGGCGCGGGCCACCGCGTTGCGGGTGCTCTGGTCGGACAGCGGCTTGCCCTCCTTGCCCAGCAATGCGGCCAGCCGGCCGGGCTCGAAGCCTGCGTGTCCCTGCCTGTCCGCCCATCCGATGGCGGCGAAGTGCACACGGTAGGCAAGAGGGTGTCCTGGATTTTGCGCCATGCGCCGGTACTCGTGCTGGGAGACTGCGCCCCACGAGCGATCACGGCCGAAGCTGATAGCCACCGGTCGCACCCCCTTCCTGCGGGGCACGGCCGCAGTCGTGCGTCTCTCCCTCGACGAGGGGTGAGGCGCAGACCTCACAGGTCCAGACGACTTCGATCGTGATGTTCAAGGGCTGGCGACTCCTGGCGGTGGCCGAGGGCAGCACGGAGCCGCGCCTCAGCGTTGGGTGGAAGTCGCGCAGTACCGTCCTGCGCTTCGGGATGTCCTCGACGTCCCTGCGAGCCCCTCGGGATCGCGGCCCCTCACGGAGTGGCCAGCTCTACCGCCGCTGAACGGCGGGAGCTACGGTCTCCCGCTCCAGGAAGGAGCGGGAGAGTCTTCCTACCCGGAGGCCGCACCGGCCGTCAAGCCGAACGCCCCCGGGGCCTGGCTGGCCCCGGGGGCCCGGAGGTGTACGTCTCTGCTCGGTCGTCAGAGCCTTGCGGCGAAGTCGTCGCCTTTGATGACCAGGCGTTCGCGTACGTCGCGCGGGATCTTGAGCCGCAGGTGTACGGACGGGGCTCGCACCCCCTTCACCTTCGTACGGGTCACATCGCATGTGACGCCCACGCGGCGCAGGTCCTCGGCCATGGCCTCCATGCCGCCCGCTTCCCACATCGCCCGGAAGGTCTTGCCGTTGTGCACGAGGACCCAACGGTCTTGCGTGGTCTCGGGATCGATGGCACTCAACTCTTCCGTGAGCTTGTCGAGCGTCTTCTCCGCCCGCTCGCGAGTGAACCGCGTCTTCGAGAAGCGGCCTTCTGGTTCGAGCTCCGCCATGTAGTAGGAGATGGCGTCTTCGAGCCGCTTCACCTCGGCGCGTGCCTCGGCTCCCTTCGCGTACTCCCGGACCTGGACGGGGAAGTCGCCGAGGACACGGAGCACGTCGCCCACGAGGACGTCGTACACGTCCTGCGGGTTGGGTGCCCCGAGGCCGCCACCCTTGCACTTGCCGCAGCGCAGGTAGGTGTAGCTCCGGCCGTTGCTCATGTTCTTCTGCACGGTCATGTTGGTCGAGCAGTCGACACAGATCAGGACTCCCAGGAACTGCGTCGCTCCGCCCGTCTGTCGGGTGGGCTGGTTCTTGCCCCGGCGGTCGAGTGCCGCTTGAAGGGTCTCGAACTCCTCCTCGATGAAGATCGGAGGGCCGACTCGTATCGGCTTCCCGTCGTTGCCGAGGACGAGTCTGCTCCGTCGCTTCCCGCCCTGCTTGTTCTCCTCGACCCGGTACCCCATGAGTGCGGGGTTACGAAGGCGGCGAAGGAGAGTCGACGTCGTGAGTCCCGTCGACATGAGCCCGGAGCGGACGAGACAGAGGGCCATGCGTCGGGCGGAGACGCCCCGGAGCGCCATGCGCCGGGCCCAGTGCAGTCCCTTGTGTGCGCTCGGCTCGATGGCGAGCGCCGGCTTGCCGTCCACCTTCGTCGTGACGTAGCCGTAGGTCGGCTTGCCAACGAGCCACGAGTCCTGACTGCGTGCGTAGTCCCACAACGACGTCACGCGGGTTGACGTGTTCGCCGCCTCGATCTCCGCGATGCCGCCGATGAGAGTGACCATGATCCGGCCCACGGTCGTGCTGAGGTCGATCGCGTCGTTCTTCGACACGAGGTTCTTCCCGTACCGCTCGCACCACTCGATCATCGTCGACAGGTCCGTCATGCGACGGATGAAGCGGTCGAGCTTCCAGAAGAGCAGAGCGTCGAACTCCGGGGCCCGGTTGTTGAGCCACTCGCCGAGCTCCTTCCGCTTCCACGGCGGAACCTTCGTTGCCGACACGTTGAGATCGGAGGCGACGCCGACAACGCGGTACCCCTTCTCTCTGGCCAGGAGACGCAGGTCGAGTTCCTGTCGCACCGGGGAGGTGGTGTCTTCCGTAAGTACGGACAGGCGGACGGAGAGGAGCGCGCGCGGAGCGTCCTCGGGGAGCAGAGCCTCCGCCCGCTCCAGATCCTCCAGGAGGGCCAGGTCCGAGGCGGTCCACTCGCTCTCGATGTCGTACGTCTTCATGGTTGCGGAGCGTACAGGATGGATGTGGAGCTGTCTTGCTATAGCCGCAGATGGACACCCACATCCAGGTCGGCCCGACCGGCAAGAAGCTGCTTCCGCTGACGGTCGTCAAGTAACACCGGTCGTCACGTCGCACCGGACGTCACCCTTCGGGTGACAGCTCGATGACGAAGACCCGGCCCGGGAAACCCCGGGCCGGGCCTTTTGCGTCCTGTTTGCCATGGACCAGGAGAAGCAGCCCCGCGTGTACGGCAGGCATCAGGCACCCGCGCACTACGAAACCGGCGACGGCTGCCTGACCACGTTCATCAGGATTCCGGTGCGGATCGTGGTGCTGGTGGTCGCCCTGCCCGTACGGATGGTCTGGGACGCGCTCGTCGCCACCGCCCGTGCCGCCGACCGGGTCCTGCTGCGCCCCCTGGGACGGGCCCTGTCCTGGCTGGGCAGGGTGCTCGTGGTCGTCCCGCTGGTCCGGCTGTACGAGTCGGTCCTCACCCCGCTCGGGCACGGGCTGCGGTGGCTGGCCGCCGTGGTCGGGCAGGGGCTGCTGTGGCTGGGCGCGGCCGTCTTCGTGTGGCCGTGGGTGGCGCTGTGGCGGTATGTGGTCGTGCCCGTGGTCCGGTACGGGATCGTGGCGCCGCTGGTCCGGCTGTACGAGTGGGTGCTCACTCCGGTCGGGCACGGGCTGCGATGGGTGTACCGCAAGCTGCTCACCCCCGCGGGACGGGGCCTCGCCGCCGGCATCGGCTGGGTGCTCACCGCTGTCTTCGTGTGGCCGGTGGTCGGGGCGTGGCGGTATGTCCTGGTGCCGCTCGCGGTCGCCGTCGGCCGGCTGGTGGAGCACCTCGTCGTGGCGCCACTGGCCTGGACGTACCGGGCGCTGCTCACCCCGCTCGGCCGCGGCATCGCCTGGCTGGCCGACGTGGTGGCGAGCAGCGTCGTCGCGGCCGCGCGGGGGCTGGGGGCGGCAGCCGGCCGGCTGGTCGGGACGCTGCTCGTCGCCCCCGTCGCTTGGCTGTACCTGCGGGTCCTCTCCCCGGTCGGCCGCGAGATCGCCGCGGCGATCGGCGTCGCCTGGCGTATCGCCGGACACATCTCCCGGGCCGTCGGCCGCGGCCTTGCCTGGCTGGCGTGGCATCTCATCGGAGCCCCGATGGCCTGGGTCTACCGCACGGTGTGCGCCCCGGTCGGCCATGTCGTGCGCGACGCGGTCTGGGCCCCCGCCAAGCGCGCCGCGGTCGAGGCGGGACGTGCGGCCCGCAGTGTGCTGCGCACCGCACGCGAGAGCGTGCGGCAGGCCCGCCGCGACGCGTGGCGCGCACTGGTCGGCGGGGGCCCGGTCCCCGAGCCCCGGGAACCGGTGGGCCGCCTTGCGCGTACTCTGGGTAGTACAACGACTGTGCCCAGCGCGGCGCCCGAACCCGAGATCTCCCTGCGCAAGCAGGGGTGAGCCGGACCGGACACCCCCGGGCCACCCGTATTTCGAGGGCGGCGTGCCACCGCGTCCGCTCCGCACCGAGGAGAAGAACCACTGGGCAAGCGACAGCCCGAAGGCCCGCCGCCCGCACCGGCGGTGCAGCGCATCCGACTGCGCTACACCAAGCGCGGCCGCCTCCGGTTCACCAGCCACCGCGACTTCCAGCGCGCGTTCGAGCGGGCGCTGCGGCGCGCCGAGGTGCCCATGGCCTACTCGGCGGGCTTCACCCCGCACCCCAAGGTTTCGTACGCCAATGCCGCACCCACCGGCACGGGCAGCGAGGCCGAGTTCCTGGAGATCGCCCTCACCGAGCCGCGGGACCCCGACACGTTGCGCACACTGCTCGACACGTCGCTCCCGGACGGTCTCGACATCACCGACGCGGTGGAGGCCCGGACCTCGGGTCTCGCCGACCGGCTGACCGCCTCCGTCTGGGAGATGCGGCTCGACGGGGTCCCCTTCGAGGACGCCGAGAAGGCCGTCGCCGGATTCCTCGGCGCCGAGACCGTCGAGGTCCAGCGCCGTACGAAGAACGGCATGCGGACCTTCGACGCCCGCGCGGCCGTCGCCGGTCTCGAGGCCGTCGATCCCGGCGCTGATAGGCCGGGGGACAAGCCCTGTGCGATACTGCGGCTGGTTGTTCGGCACGTGACACCTGCCGTGCGACCTGACGACGTCCTGTCCGGTCTCCGCGTTGTGGCCGACCTGGCGCCGCCGGTCCCCGCAGCGGTGACCAGGCTGGCGCAGGGGCTCTTCGACGAGGAGTCCGGCACGGTGACCGACCCGCTCGCGCCCGACCGCGAGGCAGCCCCAGCCGTGCCATCCACGGCCACCGGGACCGCTGTCGCGACGGCGCCGGAAGGTGCAGGTTCCGCGTAAGGCGGTCGTTGTAGCGCAGCCCTCGGGCTCGGGAGCCACCTGGGCCGGGCCGCGCGCTGACCCATAAGACTTTCGCCAGGCCGTACGCACATCGCGGACGGAACCGGCGAGCCAGACATTCAGCTCCCGTGCGGCGCCCGCGCCCCGGACGGCGGTACCGCGTTCTGCATGCGGACCGTGTCGGACCGGAATCAGGCGCGGCGCCCGGGAGCGTGACGGGAGAACCGCCCGCATGCTCGAACCGATCGAACCCGGTACGACCGGGAACGCCGAAGAGAACAACGCCCCCGGCGACAAGCTGCCGCCGCGCCGTAGGCGCCGTGCAGCGTCCCGCCCGGCCGGCCCGCCGTCGGCGGGTGCCAAGGGCGCGGAAGCCGCCGAGGCAGTCGCGCCGGCCATACCGGCCGTTGACGCCGAAGCGTCCGACACCGCTGCCGCCGAGGCGGAGGCCGCGCCGCCGGCGCGTACCCGCCGCCGCGCGGTCCGCAAGGCGACCGCTCCCGCGGGCGCCCCGCAGGCCGCCGAGGTCGTCGAGCCCGTCGAGGCCGTCGAGGTGGAGGAGCCTGCCGAAGCCGCTGCTCCCGCCGAGGCCGTCGAGGCGCCGCGTGCGCGTCGTCGGGTGACGCGCAAGGCGACCGCTCCCGCGGGTGCGCCGAAGACCGAGGAGACCCCCGAGGCTGCTGCGCCCGCCGAGGCCGCAGAGCCCACTGAGGCCGCTCCGGCGCCGCGTGCGCGTCGTCGGGCGACGCGCAAGGCCACGGCTCCGGCCGGTGCCCCGCAGGCCGCTGAGGTCGTCGAGACCGCCGCTCCGGTCGAGGCGCCCGTCGCCGAGCCCGTCGAGGCCGCCGCCCCGCGTGGCCGTACCCGCCGCCGGGCGTCCGCTCCGGCGGGTGCCCCGCAGCCCGTGTCGGGCGACACGACGAGCGTCGAGATCGTCGAGCCCGTGGCGGCCGCGGAGGCCGTACAGGTCACCGAGACCGCAGAGGTTGCCGAGCCGGCTGCCCCGCGCGGCCGTCGTCGGGCCTCCCGCAAGGCCACCTCGCCCGCGGGTGCCCCGCAGGCCGTCGAGATCGTCGAGCCCGTGGCGGCCGCGGAGGCCGCACACGTCACCGAGACCGCAGAGACCGCAGAGGTTGCCGAGCCGGCTGCCCCGCGCGGTCGTCGTCGGGCCTCCCGCAAGGCCACCTCGCCCGCGGGTGCCCCGCAGGCCGCCGAGATCGTCGAGCCCGTGGCGCCTGTGGAGGCCGTGGTCGAGACCGAGGCCGCCGCGGAACCGGTTGCCGAGCCGGAGGAGGAGACCGAGGCCGCCGCGCCGCGTGGCCGTCAGCGCCGCCGGGTCACTGCCCCCGCAGGCCGGCCGGAGTTCACCGGCACCGTCGAGGAGCCCGCCCGCGAGAGCCGTCGGGCGACGCGTCCCGCCGTGGCCGTCTTCCAGGCGCCGGTCTTCGCCGAGCCGATGTTCCAGACCCCGGAGACCGCCGCTGCCGCCGCTGCGGCTGCCGGTCCCGCGTACTACGACGAGGCCGAGGAAGAGATCGAGACGGCCGAGGAGACCCCGTCGGCCGAAGAGGTGACTCCGGCCGCCGAGGCCGCACCGCAGCCCGGTTCCCGTCGCCGTCGCCGCCGTCGCGGCGAGGCCGTCGAGGCCGAGCCGGTCGCCGACCGGGCGCCCGCCCCTGCCGCCCCGGTGGAGGAGCAGGCCGAGGAGGAGCTCGAGGCGGAGGCCGAGGGCGAAGCCGAGCACGAGGGCGAGGAGTCGGACGAGTACGGGGACCGTCCTTCGCGTCGTCGCCGCCGCGGTGGCCGTCGCCGTCGCCGCGGTGAGCCCAGCGAGGCGGACGAAGCCGCGGAGCAGCCCGCCGACGAGCACGCCGCCGACACGTCCGAGGACGAGCACGAGCGCGGTCACGAGGCCGACGAGGAGGAGGAAGAGGACCACGAGGCGGCCGCCTCCGGTTCCAGCAGCAGCCGTCGCCGTCGTCGTCGCCGCCGTCGCAGTGGTGACGTGTCGCCGGAGGCCGAGCCCGGCACGGACGACCCGGAGCGTACGGTCGTCAAGGTCCGCGAGCCGCGGGAACGGCGTGGGAAGGAAGCGGCCGAGCGCGAGCCCGGCACCGGCTTCGACGAGGTCCAGTCCATCAAGGGCTCGACCCGTATGGAGGCGAAGAAGCAGCGTCGCCGTGAGGGCCGTGAGCAGGGCCGCCGCCGCGTCCCGATCATCACCGAGGCGGAGTTCCTGGCCCGCCGTGAGGCCGTCGATCGCGTGATGGTCGTCCGCCAGAACGGCGACCGCACCCAGATCGGTGTCCTCGAGGACAACGTGCTCGTCGAGCACTACGTCAACAAGGAGCAGGCCACCAGCTACGTCGGCAACGTCTACCTGGGCAAGGTGCAGAACGTACTGCCGTCCATGGAGGCCGCCTTCGTCGACATCGGCAAGGGGCGCAACGCCGTCCTGTACGCCGGTGAGGTCAACTTCGAGGCGCTCGGCATGGCCCACGGGCCGCGCCGGATCGAGACCGCGCTGAAGTCCGGCCAGTCCGTTCTCGTCCAGGTGACGAAGGATCCGATCGGCCACAAGGGTGCCCGCCTGACCAGTCAGGTCTCGCTGCCCGGCCGCTACCTGGTCTATGTGCCCGAGGGCTCCATGACCGGCATCAGCCGCAAGCTGCCCGACACCGAGCGCGCCCGGCTGAAGACCATCCTCAAGAAGATCGTCCCCGAGGACGCGGGCGTCATCGTCCGTACCGCGGCCGAGGGTGCGAGCGAGGACGAGCTGCGCCGTGATGTCGAGCGGCTGCAGCAGCAGTGGGAGGACATCCAGAAGAAGTCGAAGAGCAACGGCAGCGCCAGCGCGCCGACGCTGCTCTACGGCGAGCCGGACATGACCGTCAGGGTCGTCCGCGACATCTTCAACGAGGACTTCTCGAAGGTCATCGTCAGCGGTGACGACGCGTGGCAGACCATCCACGGTTACGTCGCGCATGTCGCCCCCGACCTGACGGACCGGTTGTCGAGGTGGACCTCCGAGGTCGACATCTTCGCGACGTACCGGATCGACGAGCAGCTGATGAAGGCGCTGGACCGGAAGGTCTGGCTGCCCAGCGGCGGTTCGCTGGTGATCGACAAGACCGAGGCGATGGTCGTCGTCGACGTCAACACCGGCAAGTTCACCGGTCAGGGCGGCAACCTCGAGGAGACCGTCACCAGGAACAACCTGGAGGCGGCCGAGGAGATCGTGCGTCAGCTGCGGCTGCGCGACCTCGGTGGCATCGTCGTCATCGACTTCATCGACATGGTCCTGGAGTCCAACCGCGACCTGGTGCTGCGGCGCCTGCTGGAGTGCCTGGGACGCGACCGTACGAAGCATCAGGTCGCCGAGGTCACCTCGCTGGGCCTGGTCCAGATGACCCGCAAGCGGGTGGGCCAGGGGCTGCTGGAGTCGTTCTCCGAGACCTGCGTTCACTGCAATGGGCGCGGCGTGATCGTGCACATGGAGCAGCCGAGCTCGATCGGTGGCGGTGGCAACGGCAAGCGGGCCAAGAAGCGCGGCCGGGGTGGTGCCGGTGAGCAGCCCGAGCACGAGCACCTCGTCGACCATGAGCATGTCGAGGCGGAGGTGGAGACCGAGGCCGAGGTGGCTGCGGAGGTCGCAGCCCCGGTGGCCCTCCCCGAGCCGGAGTTCGTACCGGACGAGGAGCTGTACAGCAGCCCGGCCGAGGCCGAGGCGGCTGCCTCGCGTGGCCGTGGCCGCCGGCGTGCGACCCGTAAGGCAACGGCCCCGGCCGGCGCTCCGAGGTCCGCACCGGCGCCCGCTCCGGTCGTGGAGCCGGAGCCGGTCGCCGAGGCCCAGCCGGTCGTCGAGCCCGAGCCGGCCGTCGAGGTCCCGGTGGCTGTCGAGGCCCCCGTGGCCGAGGCGCCGCAGGGCCGTACGCGCCGCCGGGCGACCCGTAAGGCCACTGCTCCGGCGGGATCGCCGGCCCCGGCCGAGCAGGTCGCGCCGGTCGAAGCGCCGCTGTCCGTCGCGGACGTGGTGGCCGAGGCCCCGGTGGCCGAGGCGCCGCAGCCGGAGGAGGTGGCCGCTCCGGCCGCCCCGCCGCGCGCCCGGCGCCGGGTGACCCGCAAGGTCACCGCCCCCGCGGGATCGCCCGCGGGTGCGGACGGCGCCGAAGTCGTCGTGGTGACCGGCTCCACCGAGCCGAAGCCTGACGCGGAGCCGGTCGCCGCCGCAGTCGGGGCCGCGGAGGCCGCGGAAGCCGCGGAGACCGAGGCCCCGGCGAAGAAGACGGCGCGCAAGACCGTCAAGAAGGCGACGGCTGCCAAGAAGACGGTCGCCAAGAAGACAGTCGCCAAGAAGACGGCTGCCAAGAAGACCGCCGCGAAGAAGACGACGGCCAAGAAGGTGGCGAAGAAGACGGTCGCCGCGGAGCAGTCGTCGCCGGCGGGCGTCTCGGCCGACACCGAAGGCTGACCGACGGGCAGAAGGTGATCGACGAGGTGCGGTCCTCTCACGGGAGGGCCGCACCTCGTCGTTCGGGCCCTTTCGTGACCCTTAACCCGGACGAAACCCTCGGTGAAAAGCCTGATAATGTGACGCGGCTGTGCCGGGGGAGGTCTTTCTGGAAAAGCCCTGTTCCTGGCGGTGGCCTGGCCCAGCCAGGGCGAAGCAGTCGTTCATTCCCTGCGCGAACCAATTCCGTAGGGAATGGCAGATTTTGTCCGTAATGCATTGGTACACCATCGGTTATGTGCCGGGCGTAGGGGTCCCCCCGGACATCCGCACGCCTCAAAGCCCTCGCCGATCAAGCTCTTGCGCTGTTCAAGGAGGATGCCCATGTCGAGCGACACTCGGGGACCTGTCCCCGCTGCCCGGCCGGTGATCGGTGAGGAAGAGATCGAAGCGGTGGTGCGCGTACTGCGCAGCGGCCGCGTGGTCCAGGGGCCGGAGGTGGCCGCCTTCGAGGAGGGCTTCTCGGAGCTGGTCGACGGACGCCACTGCGTCGCCGTCAACTCCGGCACCTCCGCGCTGCACCTCCTGCTGCTCGCTCTGGGCATCGGCCCCGGCGACGAGGTCGTCGTCCCGTCGTTCTCCTTCGCCGCCTCGGCCAACGCGGTGCGTCTGACCGGGGCCGACGTCGTCTTCGCCGACATCGAGCCCGGGAGCTTCGGTCTGGACCCGGCCGCCGTCGAGGCCGCCATCACCCCGCGCACCGCCGCGATCATGCCCGTTCATCTCTACGGGCACCCGGCGGCGATGGACGCGCTGATGGCGATCGCGACCAAGCACGGCCTCGCCGTCGTCGAGGACGCCTGCCAGGCACACGCCGCGGCCCTGAACGGCACGCCCGTCGGCGCCTTCGGATCCGGCGGCACGTTCAGCTTCTACCCGACCAAGAACATGCACTCGCTCGAGGGCGGCATGATCACCACCGCCGACGCCGAGGTCGCGCGGACCCTGCGGCTGCTGCGCAACCAGGGCATGGAGCAGCGGTACGCCAACGAGATCGTCGGCGCCAACATGCGGATGACGGACGTCTCGGCCGCCGTCGGCCGCGTACAGCTCGGAAAGGTGCTCGGCTGGACCGAGCAGCGCCGTGCCAACGCCGCTTACCTCGACCGGCACATCACCGCGGCCAATGTGACGGTCCCGCCCGTCGCCGAAGGTGCACGCCACGTTTACCACCAGTACACCGTCCGGGTGCATGGTGACCGGGACGCCGCCATGGCCAGACTGAACGAGGCGGGTATCGGCAACGCCGTGTACTACCCGACCCCGATCCACCGGCTGAAGCCGTACTGGGAGCCCGACCAGAAGGCCGGCCGCAACTGGGATCTTCCGGAGACCGAGCGCGCCGCCGCCGAGGTCGTCTCGCTGCCCGTACATCCGTCGCTTTCGCCGGACGACCTGGACCGTATTGTCGCGGCCGTGAACTCGCTGGGAGAAATACAGTGACCGCAGGACTGAGAGCCGGGCTGATCGGTCTCGGCTCCATGGGCCGCCACCACGCCCGCGTGCTGGCCGGTCTGGAGAACGTGACGCTGGTCGGCGTGGTCGACCCGATGGGCGACAAGAACGGATGGGCCCAGGGCGCTCCGGTGCTGTCCACCGTCGAGGAACTGATCGCGCTCGGCATCGACTACGCCGTGGTGGCCTGCCCCACCGCGCTGCACGAGGAAGTCGGCCTGCAGCTCGCCGAGGCCGGCGTCTGCGCCCTGATCGAGAAGCCGGTCGCCGACACGGTCGAACGGGCCCGCCGTCTGGTCGAGGCCTTCGAGTCCCGTGGTCTGGTCGCGGGCGTCGGGCACATCGAGCGCTGCAACCCGGCGCTGCGCTCCCTGCGTACCCGTCTGGAGGCGGGCGAGCTGGGCGAGGTCTTCCAGGTGGTCACCCGCCGGCAGGGCCCGTTCCCGCACCGCATAGCCGACGTGGGCGTCGTCAAGGACCTCGCCACGCACGACATCGACCTGACCAGCTGGGTGACGGGCCAGAGCTATGTCTCGGTCGCGGCCCACACCGCCCACAAGAGCGGCCGGCCGCACGAGGACATGGTGTCCGTCGCCGGTCTGCTCAGCGACGGCAGCATGGTCAACCACCTCGTCAACTGGCTGAGCCCGCTCAAGGAGCGCTTCACCTCCGTCACCGGCGAGCGCGGCACCTTCATCGCCGACACTCTCACCGCCGACCTGACCTTCCACTCGAACGCCGCCGTGGCCACCGAGTGGGAGGCTCTCCAGGCCTTCCGCGGCGTCTCCGAGGGCGACATGATCCGGTACGCCATCCCCAAGCGCGAACCGCTGCTGGTCGAGCACGAGCTCTTCCGCGACGCGGTGCTCGGCGTCTCGCAGGACATCTGCACGCTGCGGGAGGGGCTTCGTACGGTCGAGGTCGCCGCCGCAATCCTGGAATCCGCGCGCAGCGGACTCACCGTCACCACCTCCACGGGAGAACTGGCCGCTCATGGCGTCTGAGAACAACCCCGCACCGCGGGCCGGAACCCGCGGGCGAATCGTCATGCTGGTCGACAACGGCGTGAACGGTGACTCCCGGGTACAGAAGGAATCACGCTCGGCCGCCGAAGCCGGCTGGGACGTGATCCTGCTCGGCAAGTCGCCCGGCAAGACGGAACAGCACTGGATGATCGGCGACGCCCAGGTCCGGCTGCTCAAGGTCCCGAACCCGATGCAGCGGCGCCGGCACGAGTACCGGCGCGCCCCGCTGCGCTCCCCCCTGGCCTACCGCCCGGGACCGCTCGCCGCCTATCGCAAGCAGAAGATGAAGGCGTGGCGGGCCGACCTGAACATCCGTCTCATCGAGGCGGGCGCCAAGGGGGCGGCACTGTCGAAGGCCAGGCTGCTCCCGGAGCGGCTCCGCGCGAAGGTGGTCAGCCGCTGGGTCGGCGTGCGTCTGCGGCGTACGCATGCCCTGGAGCAGCGGCGCAAGCGGATGGACTCCCCGCTCGACCGGTTCACCACGGCGTTCTGGCAGCGCATGCTGGGGCGGCGGGCCTGGCGGAAGCTCGACCCCTACCTGCTCGACCTCGATCTCGCCTACGGCAAGGTGATCGACGAGCTGAAGCCCGATCTGATCCACGCCAATGACTTCCGCATGCTGGGCGTCGGCGCACGGGCCGTGCTGCGGGCCCGCGCCGCGAAGCGGGACGTCAAGCTCGTGTGGGACGCGCACGAGTTCCTGCCCGGCATCAAGCCGTGGGATCCGCACCCCCGTTGGCACGTAGCCCAGTGCCTGCACGAGCTGGCGTACTCCAAGTACGCCGACGCGGTGACCACCGTCTCGGCGACCCTCGCGGACATGCTGGCCGAGCGGCACGGACTGGCGACGACGCCCTCGGTCGTGCTGAACGCCCCCGACGCGGAGATCTCGCCCGAGCAGGCCGCGGAGCCGGTGCCGGATCTGCGCGAGCTGTGCGGGATCGGCCCGGACGTTCCGCTGTCCGTCTACAGCGGTGCGGCGGCCCCGCAGCGCGGCCTCGGCATCATGGTCGAGTCGCTGCCGAACCTGCCCGGACTGCATGTGGCGTTCATCGTGCTGCGGCCGAAGTCGCCGTACATGACGGAACTGGCGGAGCGCGCCGAGGAGCTCGGTGTCTCCGATCGCGTGCACATCCTGCCCTACGTACCGCACTACCAGGTTGTGCCCTTCCTGGAGAAGGCGGACTTCGGCGTCATCCCGATCCACCACTGGCCGAACCACGAGATCGCTCTGATCACCAAGTTCTTCGAGTACTCGCACGCGCGGTTGCCGCTCGTGGTGAGCGATGTGAAGACGATGGGCGCCATGGCCGCCAAGACCGGTCAGGGCGAGGTCTTCAAGGCCGACGACGTCCAGGACTACATCCGCGCCGTGAAGGCAGTGCTCGCGGAACCGAAGAAGTACCGGGACGTGTACGGCGAACCGGGACTGCTCGACCAGTGGACCTGGGAGGCCCAGGCGGAGGCGCTCGACGAGGTGTACACGAAGCTGCTTCCCGCACGTCCGCGCATATCCGTCGACAGAGCCGCCGAGGTGACCGTGTGACCCTCAGAACCGATGTTCCTGATGTGACGGTCGTCGTGGCCGTGTACAACACCATGCCCTACCTCACCGAGTGCCTCAATTCGCTCATAGGGCAGTCCATCGGTACGGACCGCCTTGAGGTCGTGGCGGTCGACGACGGTTCGACGGACGACAGCGGCGCCGAACTCGACCGGTTCGCCGAGCGCTACCCGAACGTCGTCAAGGTGGTCCACCAGCCCAACTCCGGTGGCCCGGCAGCGCCGAGCAACCGCGCGCTGGAGCTGGCCACCGGCCGGTACGTCTACTTCATCGGCTCCGACGACTACCTCGGCGAGGAAGCGCTGGAGCGGATGGTCGCCTGCGCCGACCGGAACGAGTCGGACGTCGTGGTCGGCAAGATGGTCGGCACCAACGGCCGGTACGTGCGCCAGACGCTCTACCAGGCCAACGACACGGACGTCAGCCTCTACGGGCCGGAGCTGCCGTTCGCGCTGGCCAACACCAAGCTCTTCCGCCGCGAGCTGGTGGAGAAGTACCAGCTGCGCTTCCCGGAGGACCTGCCGGTCGGCAGCGACCAGCCGTTCACCATCGAGGCCTGCTACCGCGCCCGCAGGATATCGGTGGTCGCCGACTACACCTGTTACTACGCGGTGAAGCGCGGCGACGCCAGCAACATCACCTACCGCGCCGATCACCTGGCGCGGCTGCGCTGCACCGCGGCGATCATGGACCACGCGGCCGGGCTGATCGAGGCCGGTCCGAACCGGGACGCCCTCCTCAAACGCCACTTCACCTGGGAGCTGTCCAAGCTCATCCAGGGTGACTTCCCGGCGCTCGACGGGGAGACCCGGCGCGAGGTCTGCGCGGGCATCGCGCGGCTGGCGGACAGCTACCTGACGGACGAGCTGAGCGACTCGCTGCCCGTCAAGCTGCGGGCCAGGCTCCGGCTGGCCCAGAGCGGTGCCACGGACACACTCTGCCGTGCCATCACCGAAGAGACCGAGCACGGCGCACCGCCGTTCCACCTGGAGGACGGCCGCGCGTTCGCGCGGTACCCCGGCTTCCGCGACGCCGGTGCGGAGCTTCCGGACCGCTGCTTCGAGCTGGTCGGCGAGCGCGTCCCGGGGCGGCTCGCGAACAAGACCGAGCTGATCGAGTCCGGTTGGGCACAGGACGGCGACGAACTGTCCTTCACCGCCACGGTACGAATCGGCGTCGTCGGCGACACCGGCTCCGCCGTCGTACGCCTCGCCGAAGGCGCCATGCCCGGCAGCGCCGACAAGGCGCGCGCCCAGCGGCTGCCCGATGACAAGCAACTGCCCCCGGCGCCCGGTGAGTTCCTCCGGGAGGTCGCGGCCGACGGCAACGCCACTGTGCTGTATGCCCGGATCCCGCTGGAGCCGCGCAACTCCAAGCGCGGGGTGCGTGTCTACGTCGACGTAGCCGGATCGACGTACGAGATCCCGGTGCGGGCCGACGGCCGTCCGATGCCGCTGGCGCGGCAGTGGCACAGCGGGGAGGAGCCGTACCGGGCCGCGGCACGTCCCAACAGCAAGGGGCGCGTGGTGGTCGGCACCCGCCCGCTCAACCCGCCCAAGGCATCGCTGGGATCGCGGCTACGAGCCCGGCTGACCGGCGCCAAGTTCTCCAAGAGGAAGTAACCCCCATGAACATCTGCGTAGTAGCCCTCGGCAAGATCGGCCTACCCCTGGCCGTGCAGTTCGCCGCCAAGGGTCACCGGGTGATCGGCGCCGACGTCAACGAGAAGGTCGTCGAGCTGGTCAACGCCGCGGTCGAGCCGTTCCCCGGCGAGCACGACCTCGACGTCAAGCTCAAGGAGACCGTCGGGGCCGGGCTGCTCTCGGCCACGACGGACACCACTGCGGCGGTCGCGCAGTCGGATGCCGTCGTGGTCGTCGTGCCGCTGTTCGTGGACGCCGACGGCGTGCCGGACTTCGGCTGGATGGACGCGGCGACCAGGGCGATCGCGGCCGGTCTGCGACCGGGCACGCTCGTCTCGTACGAGACCACGCTCCCCGTCGGCACCACCCGCGATCGCTGGGCGCCGATGCTGGCCGAGCACTCGGGCCTGACCGCGGGGGACGACTTCCACCTGGTCTTCTCCCCCGAGCGGGTACTCACCGGCCGCGTCTTCGCCGACCTGCGCCGCTACCCGAAGCTGGTCGGCGGCATCGACGAGGCGTCCACACGGCGGGGTGTGGAGTTCTACGAGCAGGTGCTCGACTTCGACGCGCGCGAGGACCTGCCGCGCCCCAACGGCGTATGGGACCTGGGCACTTCGGAGGCTTCCGAAATGGCCAAGCTCGCCGAGACGACGTATCGCGATGTCAACATCGGCCTGGCGAACCAGTTCGCCCGCTTCGCCGACAAGACCGGCATCGACGTCAAGAAGGTCATCGAGGCCTGCAACTCGCAGCCGTACAGCCACATCCACCAGCCCGGGATCGCTGTCGGCGGCCACTGCATTCCGATCTATCCGCGGATGTACCTGTGGAACGACCCGGAGGCGACCGTCGTGCGCGCGGCGCGCGAAGCCAACGTCGCGATGCCGTCGTACGCCGTGGATCTCCTTGCGGCGGCCTACGGTGACCTGGACGGTGTGAAGGTGCTCGTCCTGGGCGCGGCCTACCGTGGCAACGTCAAGGAGACGGCCTTCTCCGGCGTCTACGGTACGGTCGAGGCGCTCAAGGCCCGCGGCGCGGTGCCGTACGTCTGCGACCCGCTGTACACGGCCGAGGAGCTGACCGCCCACGGCCTGCCGCCGCACGCCGGCGAGACCGTCACCGCCGCGATCCTGCAGGCCGACCACGCCGAGTACCGCGAACTGGCCGCGGCCGACCTGCCGGACGTGCGCGTCCTGGTCGACGGCCGCCGCACGACGGACCCGGCTCGTTGGGAAGGCGTCCGCCGCGTCGTCATCGGCGGCTGATCCGCCGTACGCGCGCCGAGGGACCCGGTCGATCGCGTCGGCCGGGTCTCTCGGGCGTTTCGGGGATCTACCGCTCGGCGGATGCGACCTCGACGAGGGTGGCCGGGCCGGTCTCGCGGTAGCGCGCACCGGTCTGCGGGCACTCCCACACCCCGGGCTCGTCCGCGGACTCCACCAGCTTCACACCGGCGCGGCCGACCCAGCCGACCTGCCGGGCCGGAACACCGACGACGAGTGCGAAGTCGGGCACGTCCTTGGTCACCACGGCGCCGGCCGCCACCATGGCCCAGCGGCCGATCCGGACCGGGGCCACCGCGACGGAACGCGCGCCCAGCGAGGCACCCTCGGCGATCTTCACGCCGACGGCCTCCCAGTCACCGCCGCGCTTCTGCTTGCCGTCCGGGTCGACCGAACGCGGATTGTGGTCGTTGGTGAGCACCACCGCCGGGCCGATGAAGACGCCGTCGGCGAGTTCGGCCGGCTCGTACACCAGCGCATAGTTCTGGATCTTGACGTTGTCACCGATCCGGACGCCCGTACCGACGTACGCGCCGCGGCCGACCACGCAGCCCTCGCCGAGCCGGGCCTGCTCGCGGATCTGGGCGAGTTCCCAGACACTGCTGCCTGCCCCGATCTCGGCGGTCTCGTCGACCTGGGCGGTGGGCTGGACCCTGTAGTTCACGATGTGTCTGCCTCTCGGAGTGCGTGCTCGACCGGTGAGCTTACTTTCCGGTCCGCGCCCAGCAGCAGCTGGTCGTAGTCGTCCCGCACGGTCTCCCAGTCCCAGGTGGACAGGGCGTGCCGGGACGCGGCGAGACCTGCAGCGGACCGGATCTCCTCGGACGCGGTGACGGCGAGAATGCGCTCGGCCGCCTGCTGAGGGGTGGTGACGAGCCAGTCCTCGGGGAAGAGAGTGCGCGCGCTGTGCGGCCGCCCGGCCACGAACGGCCAGTCCCGGACCACCGGCACCGAACCGGCCGCCGCGCCCTCCATGAGCCCCACGTGGCAGCCCTCCCGCACCGAACTGCTCAGGATCACCCCGGCCCCGGCGAGCACGCCGGGCACGTCGTTGGTCGGTCCGAGCCGGTGTACGGCGCCGATCGGCTCCAGCTCGGCGAGATCCTTCTCCAGCGCCGCGTGATAGGCCGTCGCGGCCGCGCTCGCTCCCGGTTTGAGGCCGTCGCCGACCATCACGAGGCGGTACCGCTCGTCCCGGCTGCGCAGCAGACGGAGCACATCCAGCGCCCAGCGCGGGTCCTTGGCAATCTGTCCGATGCCCACGAGAGCCACGGTGAACCGCACGTCACCCTGCTTCGGCCGGTCGAAGCGCCGCAGATCCAGCGCGTTGTGCAGGAAGTGGAGCCGGGGCGCGTCGGCGTCGAGCAGGCGCGGTACGGCAGCGGTGGTCAACTCCCGCATGTGCTCGGCGATGAAGACGACATCGTCGACCCGGGAGAAGTCCATGATGTGCGGCCAGTACGTGAACGACTCGTACTTGTGGAGCCGCACCACGATCCGGGTGGCGCCCGGATCGACGAGCGTCATGAACGCCGCAGCCGCTGAGCACCACTCGACGAACACGGTGTCGGCCCAGTCCAGATGAGGACGGAGCGCTGCTTCGACTTTTGCGCCGTACGAGGCCTGGCCGCCGAGCGGCAGCTCGATCATCCGCTGCAGCCCCTTGGCCAGTGGCGCCAGAACGGGATCGGCGGCCAGGTCCAGGGTGCGGAGCTCGACACCGGGATGCTGTGCGTAACGTTCGGTGAGCAGCCCGAGAAAGTTGGCATTGCCCCGGGTCACCACCAGCAGGCGCAGCGGCCGGTCCGTCGGCGCAGCAGTGGCCGGTGTCTTGCGGCCGCGCGGCGCGGCTGTCGCGCGGCCGGTGGCACTGGCGCGTAGCCGGGCCGTGAAGCCGCCCGGATCGTCCGACAGGGGCGAGTGGAGCCGGTCTATGTGCGGGACCCGGTGGAACGCCAGCTGGAGGGCGCTGGCGAAGGATGCGGCGGCTTCCTTCTTCCGGCCCGCCTTCAGATGCGCGTCCGCGCAGGCCAGCTCGGCTCCGTACGCCTGGACGAGATGGCGTGGGACCAGCCCCCGGGACAGCTGCGCATCGGCCGCCGCGCCGAGCAGGTCCGCCTTGAGCCTGCGGTCACGGACCCGGTGGGCGGTGACCCCCAGGATGCGCTCGGCCAGGAACGGCCGGTCGGTACGGGCCATCCGCGCGGTCGCCCGGCGGGCGACCTTGGCCAGGAATTCATCGGGGATCTGCGGTGTCGACACGTTGTGGCTCCACGGTTGGGGCAGGAACTCGGACCGTACGGCCTATCGGGAACCGGCGAAAGTCCTGAACGCTCTCTGCGATCAGGGAAATCCCCAGTGTCACCGGAACCCACATGAGCACTCCGAGCCGATCAGCCTCCTGGACCAGCGGATGAGCCGCGACCTGAGCGACGCCGGTCAGTGCCACCGCACAGGCGAGCGGGCCGAGGACGCCGCCGCGACGGATCAGCACCCAGAGCGAGACCACCAGGGCCACCAGGAAGAACGGCATCGCGGCTTGCTCTGCGAACCAGTGGCTCCAGTACTGCAGATTGAGGTCGGTCAGCCGGGCCCACGGGTCGGGCACGTCCGGCGAGCGGAAATGACGAGTGAAGGTGTCCTGGAGCGTGACCTCGGAGGACGGCAGGCCGAGCAGGTTCATGGCCAGCTGCACGACGACGGCGCATCCGGTGGCCGCACCGGCGAGGAGGAGATCGTGCCGGGAGCGGCGCAGGAGCCAGGAGGTGAGCGCCGCGGCCGCGATCAGGGCGGCCAGCAGCAGAGCCGTCGAGTAGCGCGTCACCGCGCACGCGGCAAGGGCGCCGGTGAACAGCAGCACACCGGACAGCCGCCTGCCGCGCGCCATCAGGACACCACCCCACACCGCCCCGAGCGCACAGACCGTGACCAGCCCCTCGCTCAGCGCCTGCAGGCTCCACCAGCCGAGTGGCGAGACGAGAAAAGCGATCTGCCCGACGACGGCCGGCACGTGGCCGAGACCCGCGCTCCGCAGCAGTCCGCGCACCATCAGGGAACCGGCCAGGGCCAGTACGAGGCCCAGGGTGCGCATCCCGTCCAGCACGCCGAGAGCGCCGATGAAAGGAGCGGCGAGCATCGGATACCCGGGCCGGGTCGAGAAGATCGACTGGTAGCGGTCGTCCGCCGTGGTGATGTCGGTGGCGTCCGACCACCGGGCCAGGCAGGCGGCGGAGCCCGATGCCCCGGTGTCGGCCGCGTCGGCGGAATCGGCCAGCGGATCCAGGGACCTGGTCTCCGCGGCCGCGTCGGCGCGACTCGTGCAGAACGCCTTGAGCGCGATCTGGTGCGCCTCCTCGCGCGTGGCGCCGAGCTGCTGCTCCGCGGCGCGTGCGTAACGGTACGAGTCCGGGAAAAGGGTCCACGAGGAACCGGCGGTCAGCTGCGTCAGCGCGTAGATGGAACAGACCAGAAGGGGCAACAGCCAGGTGCGGCCGAGCAGGGCGGAGCGCAGCATCTACGGCCTCGAAAATACGAAAGAATGATCAAAACCGACAAACTAGCACGCTGCCGACCCGGTGCTTCGGCTGGTGGGGAGGCTCCACGGGTGGGCCCGCGGAGCCTGGCGACGACCCGGCGGAAGCCGGCCGACAGGCCCGAGGGTCCCGGTTTGACCCGCAAGTGTGCGGCCCCGTAGCCTTGCACCTCGGCGTGTTTCCATGCGCGCCCACCCCTGAGCACATCCCTCATGGCGGATCCGTCCGCCAGGAGAGGCCGCTCATCCTTCCGGATCGTCGCAGGTTTCGGCCTGTGCGAGCGGCTGGCATCAGGGGACCCGTTCCGAGTGAGAGAGAGATCCGCGTGTACGCCATCGTGCGCAGCGGTGGCCGCCAGCACAAGGTTGCTGTCGGTGACATCGTTGAGGTTGACAAGATTTCCACTGCCAAGGTTGGCGACACGGTCGAGCTCTCGACCCTGCTCGTGGTCGACGGCGACGCCGTGACCAGCGACCCGTGGGTGCTTGCCGGGATCAAGGTCCAGGCCGAGGTCGTGGACCACCACAAGGGCGCGAAGATCGACATCCTTCGCTACAAGAACAAGACCGGCTACCGCCGTCGCCAGGGTCACCGTCAGCAGTACACGGCGATCAAGGTCACCGGTATCCCCGCGGCTGCGAAGTAAGGGACTGAGGAGACATGGCACACAAGAAGGGCGCATCGTCCACCCGGAACGGGCGCGATTCCAACGCTCAGCGGCTCGGCGTCAAGCGCTTCGGCGGCCAGGCCGTCAACGCCGGTGAGATCCTGGTCCGCCAGCGCGGCACCCACTTCCACCCGGGCACGGGCGTCGGCCGTGGCGGCGACGACACGCTGTTCGCGCTCGCCGCTGGTGCGGTGCAGTTCGGCACCCACCGTGGCCGCAAGGTCGTGAACATCGTTCCGATCGCCGAGTAATTTCGGCGCTCGTCGAGCGGTTTCTGCGGAGGCGGACCTCACTTCCCGTACGGGAAGCGGGTCCGCCTTTCGCGTGTTTCTCCTGTGAGAGACAACTTCTGTCCCCAGCGGGACACCATGAGCTTTGAGTCATTTCTGCATGTACGTAACTGGAGGTTTCCACCATGACCACCTTCGTGGACCGCGTCGAGCTGCATGCCGCCGCGGGTAACGGAGGTCACGGCTGTGCCTCCGTTCACCGTGAGAAGTTCAAGCCGCTCGGCGGTCCTGACGGCGGCAACGGCGGCCGTGGCGGCGATGTGACCCTGGTCGTCGACCAGGACGTCACCACGCTTCTCGACTACCACCACAGCCCTCACCGCAAGGCCACCAACGGTCAGCCCGGTGCGGGCGACAACCGTTCCGGCAAGGACGGCCAGGACCTGATCCTGCCTGTTCCCGACGGCACGGTCGTCCTCGACAAGGACGGCAATGTGCTCGCCGACCTGGTCGGCCAGGGCACCACGTTCGTGGCCGGACAGGGCGGCCGTGGCGGCCTCGGCAACGCCGCACTGGCCTCCGCCCGCCGCAAGGCCCCCGGCTTCGCGCTGCTCGGCGAGCCGGGCGAGTCCCGGGACATCGTCCTGGAGCTCAAGACCGTCGCAGACGTCGCACTGGTGGGATACCCGAGCGCGGGCAAGTCCTCGCTCATCTCCGTCCTGTCCGCGGCCAAGCCGAAGATCGCCGACTACCCGTTCACCACGCTCGTCCCGAACCTGGGTGTCGTCACCGCGGGCGGCACCGTCTACACCATCGCCGACGTCCCCGGGCTGATCCCGGGCGCCAGCCAGGGCAAGGGCCTCGGCCTGGAGTTCCTGCGGCACGTCGAGCGCTGCTCGGTTCTCGTGCACGTACTGGACACTGCGACGCTGGAGTCCGACCGCGACCCGGTCTCCGACCTCGACATCATCGAGGAGGAGCTGAAGCAGTACGGCGGACTGGACGACCGGCCCCGCATCGTCGTCCTCAACAAGATCGACATCCCGGATGGCCAGGATCTCGCCGACATGATCCGCCCGGAGCTCGAGGAGCGCGGCTACCGTGTCTTCGAGGTGTCCGCCGTCGCACGCATCGGCCTGAAGGAGCTCTCCTTCGCGCTCGCCGGTGTGATCGCCGAGGCGCGCGCCGCCAAGCCGGTGGAAGAGGCGACCCGCATCGTCATCCGCCCGAAGGCCGTGGACGACGCGGGCTTCACCGTCACGCTGGAGGAGGACGGCATCTACCGGGTGCGCGGCGAGAAGCCGGAGCGCTGGGTCCGCCAGACCGACTTCAACAACGACGAGGCCGTCGGCTATCTCGCCGACCGGCTCAACCGGCTCGGGGTCGAGGACGAGCTGATGAAGGCCGGTGCCCGGGCGGGCGACGGCGTGGCCATCGGCGCCGAGGACAACGCGGTCGTCTTCGACTGGGAGCCGACCATGGCGGCGGGCGCGGAGATGCTCGGCCGGCGCGGTGAGGACCACCGCCTCGAAGCCCCCCGCCCGGCGGCCCAGCGCCGTCGCGACCGCGAGGCGGAGCGTGACGAGGCGCAGCGCGAGTTCGACGAGTTCGACCCGTTCTAGGGCGTTTTTCGAAAGCAGCGTCGTCCGCCGGTAGGGCGGGCCCGGCGGCGTCTGGTGCGTGCGATCGCACGCTCTGGGTGATGCTCCTCATGGGGCAGGCATTGCCGGTCACGGCACTGAAAGGTTCGACCCCGGAAGGGTTCGACGAGTTCAGCCCGTCCCCGGGCGGCGGGTTCAGTCCGCTCCCGGACGGGTCACGCGGGTTGTGGCGGGTCGCGGTGGAAGGTCTGCACCGACGGCCCGCCCCTGCGGTGCCCCTGCACCCGGAGTCGCCGCCCGTCGCGGCCAGGAATCTCGCTCACGGGTGGTTCATACCGCCCAACCGTGTGGTGTCGGTCACCCGGCAGGGCGGCGTCGATTCCGGTATTCGCCCTGATCGCAAGGCAACGGCAGGTGTCCGGGGGGCATTCGGGAGCCGACGTCCACCTTGCGAGACGGTAACGGAGAGTGCAACCATCGCTCTGTCTCCCAGCCCTCGCAAGGTAGGTCGTCTGTGTCTGCTCAGCACATAGCTAAAGCCCGAACCACAGCAGTCGTGCTCGCCGGCGGTACCGGCCAGCGCGTGGGGCTGTCGATCCCCAAGCAGCTGCTGAAGATCGCAGGCAAGGCTGTCATCGAGCACACGCTGTCGATCTTCCAGCAGGCCGACTCCATCGACGACATCATCGTTCTGATGGCACCGGGCTATGTGCCCGACGTCGAGAAGATCATCGCCAAGGCCGGCCTGACCAAGGTCACCAAGGTGATCGAGGGCGGTACCACGCGCAACGAGACCACTGAGCGCGCCATCGCGGCCCTCGGCGAGGGTCTGGCGGAGGGCGAGGACCGCAACGTCCTCTTCCACGACGCCGTGCGCCCCCTGCTGTCGCAGCGTGTCATCCAGGACTGCGTGGACGCCCTGGACCGCTACCAGGCCGTCGACGTCGCCATCCCGTCCGCGGACACGATCATCGTGACCCGCACCCACGGCGGTGACGGCGAGTTCATCACCGACGTGCCCGACCGGTCCCGGCTGCGCCGTGGCCAGACGCCGCAGGCCTTCAAGCTCTCCACGATCCGCCGCGCCTACGAGGTCGCCGCGGGCGACCCGAACTTCCAGGCCACCGACGACTGCTCGGTCGTGCTGAAGTACCTCCCCGACGTGCCGATCTACGTCGTGGCGGGCGACGAGTACAACATGAAGGTCACCCAGCCGGTCGACGTCTTCATCGCGGACAAGCTCTTCCAGCTGGCCTCCACGGCCGTCCCGCAGCCGGCCGACGACGCCGTCTACCGTGAACAGCTCACCGGCAAGACCCTGGTCGTCTTCGGCGGCTCGTACGGGATCGGCGCGGACATCGCGACGCTCGCCGAGTCCTACGGCGCCAACGTCTATGCCCTGGGCCGCTCCACCACCGGTACGCACGTGGAGAACCCCGAGCACGTCGACGACGCTCTCGCCAAGGCTTACGCGGACACCGGCCGCGTCGACTACGTGATCAACACCGCGGGCGTGCTGCGCATCGGCAAGCTGGCCGAGACGGACAGCGCGACCATCCAGGAAGCGCTGAACGTCAACTACCTGGCGCCCGTCCAGATCGCCCGCGCCTCGTACAAGTACCTCGTGGAGACCAAGGGGCAGCTGCTGCTCTACACCTCCAGCAGCTACACCCGCGGACGCGCGGAGTACAGCCTCTATTCGTCGACCAAGGCCGCCATGGTCAATCTGACCCAGGCGCTCTCGGACGAGTGGGCGGGCGATGGTGTGCGGGTGAACTGCGTGAACCCCGAGCGCACCGCGACACCGATGCGCACCAAGGCGTTCGGCGAAGAGCCCGCGGGTACGCTGCTTTCCTCCGAGGCGGTCGCCCGCACCTCGCTCGACGTCCTGCTCTCCGAGATGACCGGCCACGTGATCGACGTACGTCAGCAGGACCCGACCCGTGGTGCGTCCGAGGCATCCGGCTTCGAACAGGCACTTGCCGCTGTCCTTGATCGACAGGCGGATGTGTAATACTGCTTGACAATTGACTATTCGGACCTCTGCTGTCGCCCGCGCGAACCGCAGGGGTCCGAATTCGTGAAGGTCTTCTTCACATTTCCCTCGTAAGGTAAAAAAAGTCGGCACCCTTGTCGGAAGCGGTACTTCGTGATTTCGAAAGCCATTCGCTTGGCCCGTGTGGGTAGCGGTTCGGAGCTGGCCGCCGCGCTCTCCATGGCTCTGGGGTTCCCGTGCATAATGCTCGCGGCGATAATCCCCAATCTGTGGTTCTTCATCGTGGCAGCAGCGGTGACATACCTGGCCGACCGGTATCTGCACCATTGCGGCAGCTACCTGATCAACCGCCTGACCGCCGTCCGAGCCGGGCTCTCGATCCGCTTCCTGGTGCGCCAGCTGCTGTTGATCCTGCTGCTCTCCCGCATGGGATACGGCGAGATGACGCTCTTCTACGTGACGATCGCCTGCCTGCTGGTCTTCTACGGTCTCCAGGCGCCGCAGGGCGCGATGGTCACCCTCATCCGGCTGCGCCGCAAGCTTCCGGTGGTGACCCGCAACGTCGACCTCGAAGCCGCGCGGGTTCCGGACGCCCCGCCGTTGCTGCTGACGAACCGGGCTGCGGAGAAGATGCTGCATCTGGACGTCTTCGCGATGGTGGGCGTCCTGGCCGCGATCGAGACCGGTAGGCACGGGCTCGCTTACGTGGGACTCGCGCTCACGCTCGTCCTCGCGGTCGGCTATCTGGCAGCGCTCCTTCCGCATGTCCGGCCGAGCCGCCTCGCGCCGCCCGACGCCAAGGTGCTCAAGGCCGTGGGCGACTGGCTCGGTGAGTACCAGCCGACAGTGATGCTGTACTTCTCCGGCTCGAAGGAATCGGCCTACCAGGTCAATATGTGGCTGGAAACGATGGGGCAGCTCGGCGGCCGGCCGCTCATCCTGCTGCGGGAGCGCGTCATGGTCCCGCAGCTGAACACGACCTCGGTGCCGGTGCTCTGCGTACCCGGTGGCGTGCACCTGATGAACCTGAACCTGTCGTCGGTGCGGGTCGCGCTGTACGCCGCCAACGTCGGCAAGAACATCCACCTGCTGCGGGTGCCGACCATGAAGCACGTCTTCATCGGCCACGGCGACAGCGACAAGCTCGCCAGCGTCAACCCGTTCAGCAAGGTCTACGACGAGGTGTGGACCGCGGGCCGGGCCGGCCGTGACCGTTACGCGCTGGCCGATGTCGGCGTACGGGACGAGGACATCGTCGAGGTGGGCCGTCCCCAGCTGGCCACCATCAAGCCGTGGACCGGCGCGCCGAAGAACCCGATCCCGACCGTGCTGTACGCGCCCACCTGGGAGGGCTGGGACGACAACCCGGGGAACACCTCACTGCTGCTGGCCGGCGAGAACATCGTCCGTCGGCTGCTGGAGGCCGAGCCGCCGGTCCGGCTGCTGTACAAGCCGCATCCCTTCACCGGTACCCGCAGCCGCGCGGCCAAGGCCGTGCATCTGCGCATCACCGCGATGATCGAGGAGGCCGCCGCCAAGCGGGCCACCGACCCGCGCTGGGCGACGGAATCGGCCGCCCTGCAGGGTGAGCGCGCCGCGGCGCAGTCCGAGCTGGCCCGCATCGAGGCGCAGCTGGCCGCGGAGCCGAGCGGCGGCCGGGTGGCCCGGGACGAGGCGGAGCTCTCCAGGGACACGCTCGCGGACCCGGCGCGCGAGGCCGAGACGGCGAAGCTGAAGGACGAGTGGAACGCCGCGTTCTGGCGCTCGCTGGGCTGGTGGGAGCACAAGGTCATCTCCGGCTCCCAGATGCGTCTGTACGACTGCTTCAACGAGTCGGACGCCATGGTCTCGGACATCTCCAGCGTGGTGTCCGACTTCATCGCGAGCGGCAAGCCGTACGCGGTCACGGACTCGGCCGAGCTGGGCGAGGACGAGTTCCGTCGGCAGAACACCGCGGTGCGTGCCGCAGTGGTCCTCTCCAACGCGGCGACCGAGCTGGATGCCCTGCTCGACGCAGTGGTCGACGAGAGCACGGACGCGCTGGCGGACGCCCGGCGCGAGCTGAAGCAGTATCTGCTCGGCCCGGACGAGCCCACGTCCATCGTGCAGTTCGACGCGGCCGTGACGGCGCTCGCCGCCAAGTCGGAGGCGCGGAACACCGGTGTGGCGATCAGGCTGGGCGAGCCCGTGAACGGCTGAAAATCGCCGCAACCTATACAGGTTCACCAAGGCCCGGTAAAGACCCTGAGGGGAACTGCCGGGCCTTTGTGATGAGCATCACCATTCGCACGTTGGGCGTCGGGCAACCAATGGATGGCGTCGACTGTCTTCTGTGGGTGTGAACGAGATGCAAATTCCTGACGTGACGGTGATCATCGGAGCGTACGAGGCAATGCCCTACCTCGTCCGCTGTCTCGAATCCGTGGAGTCCCAGACCATCGGTGCCGGCCGGGTCGAAATTGTGGCGGTCGACGACGGCTCGACCGATGGCACCGGCGAATACCTTGAGGAATTCGCCGCCCGCTCCGCAGTGCCGACGACAGTCGTGCGTCAGGCGAACTCCGGCGGCCCGAGCGGCCCGCGCAACGTGGGTCTCGGCAGGGCGCGCGGCCGCTATGTCTTCTTCCTCGACGCCGACGACTACCTCGGCGACGAGGCCCTGGAGCGGATGGTCGCCACGGCCGACCGGGCCGGCACCGATGTGGTGCTCGGCAAGGTGATCGGCGTCAACCGGGGAGCGCCCCAGTCGATGTGGACCGCCACCAAGGACCGGGTCGACGTATACAACTCCAAGGTCATTTACACGCTGAGCGCGCAGAAGCTCTTCCGGCGGGAACTGCTGGATCGGCTCGCGCTGCGATTCGATGAAGATCTCCGGACCGGCGAGGATGCCCTCTTCACTATGGAGGCCTATCTGCGGGGCGCCGGGATCTCCGTTATCTCCGACTACATCTGCTATTACCTGGTCGGCCGCGACGACGGAAAGCACGTCACCAAGAGCGGCACCTATGAATGGCGCTTCGATTCCATGCGGGCGATGATGGACCTCATTCGCCGGCTCGAACCCGCAGGTCCGAAGCGTGATTTCCTGATGGTCCGGCCTTTCACGGTCGGCATGCTGCAGCAGTTCGGTCCCCGCGTGCTCAAGGAGTCGCCGGAGGTGCGTAGCCACAAGATGGAGCTTGCGGCGCCCCTGATGGACGCGTACTGGAACGACGGTGTGGCCCGGCGGATCAAGGTGGCCGAGCGGCTGCGGCTCGCCTGCGTCGCCAAGGGACGTACCGATCTGCTCATCGACCACCTGGAGTTCCTCCGGGCGAAGACCCTTCCGGACGTGATCCGTTCGCGCGGGCGCGACAAGCTCTATCTCGCGTATCCGCACTTCCGCGACCGGTCGGCCGGGCTCCCCGACTCCGTATTCGAGGTCACCGTGCCCGACTGGCACGGCGGCAAGCGCATCGAGCGGCCCAAGGCCGCGGCGCGCCGGACGTCGCTCTCCCGGCGCGTGGCGCGCCGTATGCGCAGGGACGTGCGGCGCTTGAAGTTGCGCCTGAGCACGGGCTGAACGGCCTCTCCGGCCCGCGGATTTCGCCGAATCGCAGGGGGATTCTCAGTAAAATCGCCCAGAAGGTCGCACCGCGCGACAGGACCGACATCTCACCATGAGGACTGGTCACGTGAAGGCTCTCGTTCTGTCCGGAGGGGCGGGCACCCGCCTCCGTCCCATCACGCACACCTCGGCCAAACAGCTGGTCCCCGTGGCGAACAAGCCGGTGCTCTTCTACGGCCTGGAAGCGATCGCGGAGGCCGGCATCACCGAAGTCGGCATCATCGTGGGCGACACGGCCGAGGAAATCCGCGAGGCGGTCGGCGACGGTTCCCGGTTCGGCCTCGAAGTCACCTATATTCCGCAGGCCGAGCCGCTCGGGCTCGCGCACGCGGTGCTGATCGCCCGTGACTTCCTGGGCGACGACGACTTTGTGATGTACCTCGGTGACAACTTCATCGTCGGCGGGATCGCCGGTCTGGTCGAGGAGTTCCGCGCGGACCGGCCCGAGGCCCAGATCCTGCTGACCCAGGTGCCCAATCCGACCGCGTTCGGTGTCGCCGAACTCGACGGCGACGGCCGGGTGGTGGCCCTGGAGGAGAAGCCGAAGAGGCCCAAGAGCGATCTTGCGCTCGTCGGCGTCTATCTCTTCACACCCGCCATCCATGAGGCGGTGCGCTCGATCCAGCCTTCCTGGCGCGGCGAGCTGGAGATCACGCACGCCATCCAGTGGCTGATCGACCAGCGGCGCGACGTCCGCTCCACCACGATCCGCGGGTACTGGAAGGACACCGGCAATGTCACCGACATGCTGGAGGTCAATCGAACCGTCCTGGAGACCGTCGAGCCGTCCGTCGAGGGCGCCGACGTCGACGACGACAGTGAAATCATCGGCCGGGTCCGGATCGAGACGGGCGCCAAGGTGACCGGCAGCCGGATCGTCGGTCCCGTGATCATCGGTGCGGGATCGGTGATCAGCGACGCGTACGTCGGCCCGTTCACCTCGATCGCGCAGAACTGCCGGATCGAGGACAGCGAGATCGAGTACTCCATCGTTCTGCAGGGCGCCTCCATCGCCGGTGTCCGCCGCGTCGAGGCATCGCTGATCGGCCATGACGTCGAAGTGACCCCCGCGCCCCGATCCCCGTCCGCCCACCGACTCGTGCTCGGCGACCACAGCAAGGTGCAGATCTCTTCATGACGACCAACATCCTGGTGACTGGTGGGGCCGGCTTCATCGGTTCGCACTACGTCCGTACGGTGCTCGGCCCGCAGGGGCCCGGCGATGTCGCCGTCACCGTGCTCGACAAGCTCACCTACGCGGGCAACCCGGCCAATCTCGACGAGGTCCGCGAGCACCCCGGCTTCGCCTTCGTGCAGGGCGACATCTGCGACCCCGAGCTGGTCTCCGAGCTGATGGCCGAGCACGACGAGGTGGTGCACTTCGCCGCCGAGTCGCATGTGGACCGGTCCATCGACGGCGGTGCCGAGTTCGTCCGTACGAATGTGGTGGGCACCCACACCCTGATCCACGCCGCACACCTGGCAGACATCAGGACATTCGTGCACATCTCCACCGACGAGGTCTACGGTTCGATCGACGAGGGCTCCTGGCCCGAGACCGACCCGCTGGCGCCCAACTCGCCGTACTCCGCGGCCAAGGCGTCCAGCGATCTCATCGCCCTCTCGTACCATCGCACCCATGGCCTCGATGTGCGGGTGACCCGTTGTTCCAACAACTACGGGCACCACCACTTCCCCGAGAAGGTCATCCCGCTGTTCGTCACGAACCTGCTGGACGGCCGGACGGTCCCGCTGTACGGAGACGGCGCCAACGTCCGCGACTGGCTGCACATCGACGACCATGTGCAGGGTATCGAGCTGGTCCGTACGAAGGGCCGGGCCGGCGAGGTCTACAACATCGGCGGCGGCACCGAGCTCTCCAACAAGGAGCTCACCGGCCTGCTGCTGGACGCCTGCGGCGCCGACTGGGACACCAGCGTCACCTACGTCGAGGACCGCAAGGGCCACGACCGCCGCTACTCCGTCGACTGCACGAAGATCCGCGAGGAGCTCGGCTACGAGCCCCGCAAGGACTTCCGCACCGGACTCGCGGAAACCGTGCAGTGGTACCGCGACAACCGTGCCTGGTGGGAGCCGCTGAAGAGCCGGGCCGCCCTGTGAGCGCCGCCTGGCTGGTGACCGGAGCAGCCGGGATGCTCGGCCAGGACGTCCTGGCCCGGCTCGCCGGCGAGGGCCTCACCGCGGTCGCCGCCGACCGCGCGGCCATGGACATCACCGACCCCGCCTCGGTGCGGGCGGGCTTCGAGCGGCACCGCCCTGCCGTTGTCGTGAACTGTGCCGCCTGGACCGCCGTCGACGACGCCGAGTCCCAGGAGGACGCGGCGCTGCGGGTCAACGGCACGGGCCCGGAGGTTCTCGCCGCCACCTGCCGCGAGTACGGCACGGTTCTCCTCCAGGTCTCCACCGACTACGTCTTCGCCGGGGACGCCGGGAAGCCGTACTCGGAGGACGCCACGACCGGCCCGCGCAGTGTCTACGGGCGGACCAAACTGGCGGGGGAGCGCGCGGTCCTGGAGACTCTTCCGGACACCGGTTACGTCGTCCGGACCGCCTGGCTGTACGGCGCGGGCGGCCCCAACTTCGTTCGTACGATGATCAAACTGGAGGAGGTCAAGGACACCCTCGACGTGGTCGACGATCAGCGAGGACAGCCCACCTGGACCGCCGACCTGGCAGGCCTGCTGGTCCGGCTCGGGCAGGCCGCCCTGGCAGGGACCGCCCCCGCGGGCGTCTACCACGGCACCAGCAGTGGTGAGACGACCTGGTTCGGCTTCACCCGGGAGATCTTCCGGCTGCTGGGCGCCGACCCGGCACGCGTCCGCCCCACCACCAGCGACGCCTTCGTCCGGCCGGCGCCCCGGCCCGCGTTCAGCGTGCTCGGGCACGACCGCTGGGCGGCGGCCGGAATGGAACCGGTTCGCGACTGGCGAGAGGCGCTGGCGGAGGCATTTCCGGCACTGCTCCGAGCGGAACGCCCTTGATCATCCGATGACCGTATCGATATCTCATCTGATGTATCCCGCTTGTGGGAGACCACAGGTGTTAACACTGGAAGAACGCTTACGCCACAGTGCATTCATAAGGTAACTTCGCCGGGAATCGGACCAGTTGATTTCTGTCGAAGGGCCGCTCCACGTGAACCGCCATGAGTTTCTGCGTCACATGCACCGTGTCTACAGGCCTCGGAACTATCTGGAGATCGGGGTCAACGACGGCAGGAGCCTGGCCCTTTCGCGGGTGCCCTCGGTCGCCGTCGACCCGGCCTTCCGCGTGGTGACGGACATCAGTTGCGACGTCCACCTGGTCAAGGCGACGAGCGACGATTTCTTCGCCCGCAAGGACCCGCTGATCCACCTGCGCAACGGCCGCAACCCGTTCCGCGCACTCGCCCGCCGGGACCCGCTCAATGTGCTCGGCGGGGACCCCAAGCTGGAACTCTCCTTCATCGACGGCATGCATCTCTTCGAGTACGCGTTGCGCGACTTCATGAACGTTGAACGGCATTCCCGCTGGTCGAGCGTGATCGTTCTCGACGACATGCTGCCGCGCAATGTCGACGAGGCGGCCCGGGACCGGCACACCAAATTCTGGACCGGCGATGTCTACAAGGTGGTGCAGGTGCTGCGCCGTTACCGCCCCGACCTGGTGGTCGTCGAGATCGATACGGCACCGACCGGAGTGGTCGCCGTGTTCGGTGCCGATCCCGAGAGCCGCATTCTGAAGAACGCGTACGACAAGATCATCGAGGAATATGTCGTACCCGATCCGCAGGACGTGCCTGAAGAGGTGCTGGTGCGCAAGACCGCAGTCCGGCCCGAGACGCTGCTCGGAGCCGACTTCTGGCCTGAGCTGACCCGGGCCCGCAACCTGCGCCGTCCCCGCTCGGCGTTCACGTCGCTGCGCGGGCGTATCGAGGCCGTCGCGGGCTGACGGCCTCCCCCGCGACAGGGAGTGGGCTCCCGACGATTGGCCGTGAGCCTGCCCGGACGGAGAAGCCCCCGTGATCCCTCCCGGACCACGGGGGCTTTCGCCGCACTGCCGCCTGTTCAGCCCCGGGCGCGCGACTGCGCGTAGTACGCCCGGCATGCCTCGTACGAAGGAAGCAGGCCCTGCTTCTCGGCCTCGTCCAGCGAAGGGGCGGCAGCGTCCTTCTCCGAGAGCAGCGGGATGATGCCCTCGGGCCACTCGATCGACAGCTCCGGGTCGAGCGGGTCGATGCCGTGCTCACGACCGGGGGCGTACCCCTCGGAGCACAGATAGACGACTGTCGCGTCGTCCGTCAGCGCCATGAACGCGTGGCCGAGCCCCTCGGCGAGGTAGACCGCGTGATGGTCCACGTCGTCGAGGCGCACGGCCTCCCACTGCTTGTACGTGGGGGAGCCGACCCGGATGTCCACGATGACGTCGAGCACCGCGCCGCGCACGCACTTGACGTACTTCGCCTGGCTCGGCGGCACATCGGCGAAGTGGATACCGCGCAGTGTGCCACGGCGGGAGACCGAGAAATTGGCCTGGGCGAGCTGCAGACCATGGCCGGTGGCCTCGCTGAGCTCGGAGGCCTTGAACCACTCGTGGAAGCTGCCGCGACTGTCCGGGAAGACCTTGGGCTCATGCACCCAGGCGCCCTCGAGAGAGAGCTGCCGCATGCGATCACGTCCTTGTTCGTGCTGGCTGGGGGGTGGTGCGGGATCCCGGATCAGCTGGTGAACCGGGCGGTCAGGCGACGCGCCCGCTTGCGGCCGCCGGGCGGGAGCCTGCGGACGAGCGGGCCGCCGACCGTGCGCAGCGCCCGCCGCAGCGCCGCCTTCCGGCGCTGCGTGCCGACCTCCGCCATGAGCGCGGCGTCGACCTCGGGCAGGGCCGGGTCCAGGTGGATCCGGCCGCGGCCGCCGACGGTGACGTCGCAGAGAGGGAGCGGGGGACCGTCCTCGCCGTCGAGCCGGACCGAGAGCTTCCAGTTGCCCGCCGCGACGCCCCGCGCACGCCCGGGCACCGTCAGATGGGCGCGGCCCTCGGTGGGGTGCAGCGAGGTCCGTACCGTGCGGACGGCGCCGGTTGTCCCGTCGGTCGGGCTCAGGACCAGCTGGGCGCCGGAGACGGCGGTGGCAGCGGTGGTGAAGAGGTCCAGCCGCAGCTCCGGACGGCTGCCCGGCGTGCGCAGCACCGGACGGCCCGCGAGATAGTCGGCCAGCTTCTTGCTGCGGCGGGCGACATCGAGCGTGAGGTTGCCGTGCGGATCGGTGAAGTACGGGATGACAGCGCGTGCCGGGGAGCCGAGGGAGGCGGGCAGACAGGCGGCGTCCACCCCTTCGGCGCGGTCGGCGCCGAGCCGGGCCTTGCGGACCAGACCCAGTCCGCGCAGTGGCACCCAGACGTCCCAGAAGCCGCGCGACACCCGTCCGCGGCCCTTGACCGCCTCGGCGGACAGATGGCCGCTGCCGCGCAGGACGACTTCGCAGACGTCGTCGCCGAGCTCTTCCAGCTCCGTGGTGAACGTCGCGGGGCAGGGCCACTCGACGGCCGTCTCGCGGTTGCGGAGCGAGAGTTCGGCGGAGAAGCCGTCGAGGTCGGCGGTGATGTCCAGCAGCCCGGCGTCGGACTGCAGCCCGTCGGCGAGTTCGGGGTGCAGGTAGTAGCGGCCCTCGCGGCGCAGCAGCCGCACCGGGGCCCGGTCCTCGCCGTGGACCAGCCGGGCGCTGACGGTGATCGCGATCCTGCCGTCCGGCTGCCAGGCGAACGTCTCCAGCCGTGCCGCCGCCGTGACGGACGAGGCGAAACGCGCGATGCGGAGGAGACCCTGCCGGTCGTTCTCGCGCAGCAGTGTGGACCGCTCCCGCAGGACCGGACCGAGGCCGTCGTGCACCCCGTCGCCCATGAAGTCCGTGGCCAGCGGCCGGATGGCGTCGCACATCTCGTCGTAGAACTCCGGCTGGTAGCGCAGGACCGCCGGCTCGCTGAGCCGGCTGAGCATCTCGACGCGGTAGAAGCGGCGCAGCAGCCGGTCCCGGAACTCTCCCGGTTCCGTATGGGCCACGACGACATCGAGGACCTCGCGGAGGTTCCCGTAGTAGCCGGACGGCACGATCCTCGTCGATCCGGCGTTCTTGCCGTCGTCCCGCTTCGAGTAGTAGTAGCAGGTGTACGTGCCCAGGATGGAGACGACCTTCGCCGGGAAGTACGCCTGCATCATGTAGAGCTGGTCCTCCAGGCGGCGCTTCCCCTCGGGGTAGGCGATGCCGTTCGCGCGGAGGAATTCCGTACGGAACATCTTGTGCGGCGTGAGACTGTCGTACAGCGGGGCGTCGTGCAGGGTGCACTTCTCGCGGTTCGTCTTGAACACGCCGTGCGGGACACCGCGGAAGTTGCTGGCCACCTTGCCGATGACAATGTCCGAGCCGTTGCGTCGGCCCATGTCGTACAGGCGCTCCAGGGCGCCGGAGGCGAGATGGTCGTCCTGGTCCAGGAACTGGACGTATTCACCCTTCGCCTCGGCCACCCCGACGTTGCGGGGCTTTCCCGGCCAGCCGGAATTAGGGATCGTGATCACCCGGAAATGAGGATGCTCCGCGGCCAGCTGCTTGAGGCGGTCAGGAGTGTCGTCCGTCGACCCGTCGTTGACGAAGAGGACTTCGAACTCCTGTGCCGGTAGGGTCTGCCGCAGGAGCGAGTCGATGCAGGGTTCGATGAACCTGCCTGGGTTGTATACCGGAATGACGACACTTACTTTGACTGGCATCGCTACTGTCCCATGGCTGATAGAGGCCCTTTGAGCCGGCGACAGGTGCGGGTCCGCGCGCTGCGGAGAACGGCGATACAGCACCACCTGCCGTGCACCCTACCGATTGTTGGATGGACAACGGGTCCGGATGGTTGCCCAGGGCGGTGGTCAATGATTCGACCGCCGAAAGATGCGTACAGTTTTGCGAATCACTTGAGATGACCGCTGCCGCTGTGGCGCTCCTCGGATCAGCCGGACTCCGCTCAATGACCGAAAAAGGGAGAGTGGGGTCCGAATATCGGGAACGCCTGTCCGGTCCGGCGCCCCACCCGGCTCGCGTACCCTGACGGCCAGGAGGCGCAGCCGGTGGCGAGGACGGAGACAGTGCACGTGGCAGGGGCAAGGCAGAGCGTGACCGAGGCGCGCAGGATCGTGGTCAAGGTCGGGTCCTCGTCCCTCACCACCGCGGCCGGGGGCCTCGACGCCGACCGGGTCGACGCACTTGTCGATGTGCTCGCCAAGGTCAGGAGCGGCGGGGAGAAGGAGATCGTCCTCGTCTCCTCCGGTGCCATCGCGGCCGGACTCGCCCCGCTCGGCCTGGTGCGCCGGCCCAAGGACCTGGCCAGGCAGCAGGCCGCGGCCAGCGTGGGCCAGGGGCTGCTCGTCGCCCGCTACACCGCCTCCTTCGCGCGGTACGGCGTGCGCGTCGGCCAGGTGCTGCTGACCAGCAACGACACCAGCCGCCGCGCCCATTACCGCAACGCCTACCGCACCCTGGACCAACTTCTGGACATGGGTGCGCTCCCCATCGTCAACGAGAACGACACCGTGGCCACCGACGAGATCCGGTTCGGCGACAACGACCGGCTCGCCGCGCTCGTCGCCCACCTCGTCCGCGCCGACCTGCTGGTCCTCCTCTCCGACGTCGACGGTCTCTACGACGGCGACCCCAGCACCCCCGGCACCACACGCATCGCCGAGGTGACGGGCCCCGCCGACCTGGCGGGCGTCACCATCGGCAGCGCCGGAAAGGCGGGCGTCGGCACCGGCGGCATGGTCACCAAGGTCGAAGCCGCCCGGATCGCCACGGCCGCCGGGGTGCCGGTCGTGCTGACCTCCGCGAGCCGTGCCGCCGACGCCCTCGCGGGCCGCGACACGGGTACGTACTTCCACCGCACCGGACGCCGCTCGGCCGACCGGTTGCTCTGGCTGGCCCACGCTTCCACCCCGCAGGGATGGCTGACCCTGGACGACGGGGCCGTACGGGCCGTCGTCGAGCGCCACAGCTCGCTCCTGCCGGCCGGAATCGCCGCGGTCGACGGCGAGTTCACCGCGGGGGATCCGGTGGAGCTGCGCGACCTGCGCGGCCGCCCCGTGGCCCGCGGACTCGTCAACTTCGACGCCAAGGAGATTCCGCAACTGCTCGGGCGCTCCACCCGTGACCTGGCACGCGAGCTCGGGCCTGCGTACGAGCGCGAGGTCGTACACAGGGACGATCTGGTCCTCCTGCACCACTGACCGGCCCCCTGAATCGGCTGAAAGTCCGGACTTTCGGCGGAGACCTTCACGAAAACCGCCCCACGCCCGGCCCTGGACTGGTCAACTTTGTAACGGGGACACAGCGGGGTACAGCACAGCAACACATTCACAGGAGGCCGCCGGTGAGACGAGCGCGCCCGGGGGCGCCGCCCGGAGGAACGGGTGGCCGCACCCTGACCAGCGTCGGTGCAGATGCCGGCTTCGACGGGAACCGGTCCGCGGACAGGACCGTCGACGGGGCCACCGACGGAACCACCGGCCCCGAACCGGTGGGGGTGAAGGAGGAACGCACCCAGTCGAAGCTGTGGCACATCACCCTCAGCGTCTCGGGTACCGAGACGCCGCTGAGGGAGGTCAGACGCGGTCTGGAACAGCTCGCGCATGACCACCCCTTCCTGCTGACCAGCCGGTACGCCAACGACCACGCGGAGATCCGCTACTGGGAGGAGGCCCGCGATCTGCACGACGCGGCGGCGGTCGCGCTGCGGCTGTGGGGCGAGCACCGCTCCAGCGCCAAACTGCCGCCCTGGGAGATCGTCGGCCTGGAGGTCATCGACCGGGAGACGTACCACCAGCGGATCGCCGAGGGATACGGGCCGCCGCCGGCTGCACCGGTCGGCGTCCACCCGTACTGAACCGGCCCGTCCTGGGACGGTTGTCTCGCATCACGGGATACGTGTGGGATGCCCGCAGTGTGCGCACTACCCTGCGGGCATGACCACGCTTTCGCCGTACGACAACATGTCCCCGGTCGCCCAGGCCGCCTACCGGGCACGCTCTGCCGCCGCCGACATCGCGCCACTGCCGCGTGCGGCCAAGGACGACGCGCTGCTGGCGATCGCGGACGCGCTGGAAGTGCGGACGAGCGAGATCGTCGAGGCCAACGCCGAGGACGTCGCCCGCGCCCGCGAGGCCGGCACCAGCGAGTCGATCGTCGACCGGCTCACCCTCACCCCCGAGCGGATCCGGGCCATCGCCGCCGATGTGCGGCACGTGGCGGCCCTGCCCGACCCGGTCGGCGAAGTGGTGCGCGGCTCGACCCTGCCCAACGGCATCGACCTGCGCCAGGTCCGGGTGCCGCTCGGCGTCGTCGGGATCATCTACGAGGCCCGGCCCAATGTGACGGTGGACGCCGCGGCGCTCTGCCTGAAGTCCGGCAACGCCGTCCTGCTGCGCGGCTCGTCGTCCGCGTACGCCTCCAACACCGCCCTCGTCCGGGTGCTGCGCGACGCGGTCGGAGGTTCCGGGCTGCCGGCCGACGCGGTGCAGCTGGTGCCGGGCGAGAGCCGCGACTCGGTACGTGAACTGATGCGGGCCCGTGGTCTCGTCGACGTACTGATCCCGCGCGGCGGCGCCTCGCTGATCCGCACGGTCGTGGAGGAATCGACGGTTCCGGTCATCGAGACCGGAACCGGCAACTGCCACGTGTACGTGGACGCCCGGACCGACCTCGACATGGCCGTCGACATCCTGATCAACTCCAAGGCCCAGCGCCCGAGCGTCTGCAACTCCGCCGAGACGCTGCTGGTCCACAAGGACATCGCCGCGGAGTTCCTGCCCCGGGCCCTGGACGCGCTGGCCGACGCAGGGGTGACGGTCCACGGTGACGAGCGGGTGCTGGAGTACGCCGACGGGTCCAAGGCCACCGTCGTGGCGGCGACACCCGAGGACTGGGAGACCGAGTACCTCTCGTACGACATCGCGGCAGCCGTCGTCGAATCGCTGGACGCTGCGGTGGCACACATCCGGCTCTGGTCCTCGGGTCACACCGAGGCGATCGTCACCACCTCGCAGGCCGCCGCCCGCCGGTTCACCCAACTGGTGGATTCCACGACGGTCGCCGTAAATGCGTCCACCCGGTTCACCGACGGCGGGCAGTTCGGGTTCGGTGCGGAAATCGGGATCTCCACGCAGAAGCTGCATGCCAGGGGCCCGATGGGTCTGCCGGAGCTGACCTCGACGAAGTACATCGTGACCGGTGACGGTCACGTTCGGTGATCTCCGGACCCGACGATTTTGCGCTCTCCCTGCCTAAATCGACCGGCCGGGGCTACGCTGAAGCCGTGCCGGACGACGTGGGGGGCAGGCCGTTTCCGGACGGCTGGGAGCCCGACGACGACCGCGGGGGCGCGGACGAGGACTTCGCCTCCGTGGTGTTCGACGAGGACTTCGTCCGGGCCGCCGAGTTCCATGAACCCACTGCGGTGGAGCGGCTGTTGGCCGCTGCCGAGGCGCGTGCCGAGGCCGAGGCGGCCCGAGCCCGCGCAGGCGGCGGCCCCGGCGACGACGAGTTCTTCGACGACGGGTACGGACCGGGCGGCGGCTACGGCCGCGGAAGCCCCTACGGCGACCCGATGGACCCCGATGGGCCGGGCGACTACGACAACGGCCCTTACGGGCGCCACGGCGGCGCCCTGCGCCCCTATCGGGGTGGCGCACGCTGGCACCGGCCGGTGGCCTGGCTGCTCGCGCTGCTGATGGGTATCGGCATGGTTGCGCTGGCCTTCAGCGCCGTCTACCGGGGCGCCTCCGCCAGCCGGCAGGACCAGGTGCCGCCGCCCGCCTCGACCGGTGTGGACAGCACACCCGAGCAGAAGGCCGTGGAGTCCTGGACGGGCGACGGACCGCTTCCCGGGCATCCGGGTGGCCCCTCGGGCTCCACGGATCACTCCCGGCCGGCCGTCTCCGCGGTGCCCCGCACCCCATGACCTGAGGATCGCGTACGAACTTGACGCGCGCCAGCGCGTTTACGCACGCCCCCGCGGACCTACTCTGAAGGTATGGCAGGGAGTGGAGGCCCGCCCGAGGGGACACCCGAGGGGCTCCCCGGTGGCGGCGAGGACGAGTACCGATCCGTCGTCTTCGACGAGTCGTTCGTCCGTGCTGCCCGGCTCCAGGAATTCTCCGCCCAGGAACGCATGGGCGAGCATGCCCGCGCCGTACGCAGCCTCCCCTCCCGGCGTCTGCGCACCGGCTCCCGGGCCGTCCTGGCCCTCGTCGTCCTGATAGCTCTGGCCTTCGCCGCGGTCGTCTACATAGGCTTCCGGCATCCGTACCAGGCGCCCGTCGGCCGACGTGCCGAGGCACTCCGCTCGACCGTCATACCCCTGGCACCCCGCGGCGTCGTGCCCGGCGGCACGGCCGCCCGTCTCTTCGCCACCAGCCCCGCCGCACAGTTCCGGACAGGTGCCTCAGGCATCAACTTCCCGATGGTCCAGCGGACCGACAACTTCTCGGACAGTCAGGTGTTCACGGCCCTGACCACGGTCAAGGACTACTTGGTCGCGTCCTCCCTCGACCCCGACGTCCTCACCGGCGGCGCGACACGGCCGGTGAAGCTCCTGCTCGACCCGGACCAGGTGAGTCAGTTCGACCAGAGCATGAGCCGCCCGGACGACGACGGGCAGCACGCCGCGGCTGGCTGGCTGGTGCGGTTCGACCCGGCGAAGGTGGCACTGGCCGACCCCGGCATTCGGGTCCAGGGCACCCTGGCCTACTCGGAGGAGGGATCCGACACCCTGGAGGTGGTGTCGGACCACACCTTCACGTACGCCCTGCGCCCGGCCGTCTCCGGCCCCCAACAGGCAGGCGGCGTCTCCCTGTTCACCGTCCGGCGCGAGCTGCAGTTCCGCTTCGACCGGGAGGACCTGCGGCTGCACCGGCTGGAGCTGCGGACCAGCTACGTCCAGGCCGGACCGCAGGCCTGCTCGGCCGACACGACCGGCGCACTGCGTCCGCTCCTCGCCGGCCAACGGGCGGTATCCCGCGGACCGGCGGGCACCGACCCGTACGCCACGGGCAGGCCCGCTGGGGCGCTCTGCGGGTCGCTGGAGCTCAGCGCCCGCCCGTCCCGGGCTCCTGTGAGCTAGTGCCCCTCCCGGCAAGCTTTGCCCCGTCGGGCAAATATTGCCGGTCACTGCACTAAGGCGTGTTTCGAAAGTGGCGTCGTCCGCCCGTAGGACGGGCCGGGCGGCGTCTGGTGCGTGCGATCGCAAGGCGGAGGGTCGCCCCGATACTGGGCGTATCGGGGCGAGCCCGACAACGCAGCGAGCGTGCGGGCCAGGCG
>NZ_JBFBCG010000040.1:0-75366 GCF_040683105.1 Streptomyces sp. NPDC051020
GGGATGGGGTATCCCCTGCTCGAACGGAGTTGAGAGCTTGGGGAAGGACGGCACCGCCCCCGCACGACCGGAGCGATCGTGCGGGGCATCGGACCGTCCAGGCCGGACCAGGTGACCGGGGGCGTGAGGGAACCCGCCCACCCACAACGGACCGGCCCCCCGGAGAGCCGGCGCCGAGCGGGACGCGAAAGCGGGGACCCAGCGCATCCAACACCGTTCGGGATGCGCCCAGTACGCAGCAGTGGGCCCAGGACTCACTTATGCACACTGGCTAGGAACGGTACGAGCTCACCCGGGACCAGGTTGTGCCGGTCACTGACGAAGAGCTCGACCAGATGCCACTGCCAACCGCGAAGGCGATCGAGGCGTTGGACTCGGCCTGGCCGGAGCCGCGCAAGAAGCTGCCGCCGAGGGCGACCGGGCTGGACCGCTACAAGCCGGTGATCGACGAGATCCTGCGAGCGGACTTGGACGCGCCGCGCAAGCAGCGTCATACGGTCACCCGGATCTTCCACCGGCTGGTCGAGGAACACAGCGCCGACGTCTCCTACGGGATGGTCCGCTACTACGTCGCGGCCCGGAAGCCCGAGATCCTGGTCGACTCGGGCAAGGCGCCGCTGGAGGCGTTCGTCCCCCAGACCCACCAGCCCGGTCACGAGGCGGAGGTCGACTTCGGCGACGTGACGATCCGCCTCGCCGGCGAGCTGGTGACCTGCTACCTGTTCTCCTTCCGCCTGTCGTATTCGGGCAAGGCCGTCCACCGACCCGTTGACCGCACTATCGGTGTGTCCTCCGCCTTCGCGATCGGGTAAGCGAGGAGTCTCCGTCTGGAGCAATGACACGTGGGCGGAGATGCGATGGCTCAGGATGCTTGTCCTCCGGAGAACAGCCCTGCTGGGTTGGTGGTGCCGCGGGTCGGGAGGGTGGTCGAGACCCGAGATGCCTCCCTGCCTTGGCAGGTGCTGGACGGCGCAGGGCTGCCGATCGCGCCGGAGAGCGAGTTCCTGCGCGAGCTCGTGGCCTGTGGAAGCACGGCGGCTTCCTGTCGCTCTCCTACATCTATGGCCTGCTGCGCTGGTTCCGGTTCCTGGCAGCGGTGGAGGTGACGTGGAACCGTGCAACAGATGCTCGAAGCCCGCAGCCGGTGCGGCCAGAGCCGCGCCCCGTCGGGCCGAGTGCCGCACCCCCACCTCGACGGTCGCCCAGTCGTAGCTTCGCAACCCTTGGAGCCCTGACCGCAACCTGGTCCTACTCGACAAGGTCCCGGTGGGGGTGCTGGGCATCGCCGACCGGCTGCGTCCCGACGCCGATGTCTCGGCGGCGGGTCTCGTCGAGAGCGTCATCGATCAGGGCGGCGCCGATTCCGCACCCAAGTTGGCGAGCGGTGCCAACTCGGCTGCCCAGTCACACCTGGAGGAGATCGTGCCCAGCGTGACGCTTCGCGGAGACGACATCGGACGCTGGCTCACCTCCCAGGCCCGGGACTGGACCCGCCTCAACCCGGAGCAGCAACGGCGGCTGAGTGAGCTGGGCGTGAAGCCGTCTGTACGGCCCTCTGCCGCCCACGTGCCACGCCCCGCAAGAACAGGAGCAGGGCGCGGCGCCGATGCCTTCCAACGCGGTCTACAGGCACTCACCCAGTACATCGCACGCGAAAGAAAAACCGTCGTCCCGCGCGGGCACACCGAGCACCTCGAAGACGGCACGTCTGTGCGACTCGGCGTGTTCCTCAGCAACCAAAAAAGCCGACGCCACCGACTCACCCAAGACCAACTCGCCGCCCTCGCCAACCTCGGACTCCACTGGGCGTAGCAGGCGCAGCAGGGCGGTGAAACCAGACGCTTCATACCAACCGGCAACCAACCGACCTACATCATCACCAAAAGAATGAGCGGCCTGAACGCCTCCATGCTGCTACTTGCGGACGCCGGCTTCGACGCGGCGGAGTTCCTGCGCGACGTCGCCGCGTCCGGCGCGCAGTTCCTGGTGCGCTCCTCCGCCTGGCGCCGCCCGACCATCCAGTACCGCCGGTCGGATGGCTCCTACCTGGCCCGCCTGCCCGGCGCCTACCGGGCCGGGCAGGGCTACGGCGCGCTGCCGGTGCCCGTAATCGAGGCGTGGATCACCGCCTGGCCATGCAACGGCGGGCGGAACGTTTGATGTCGCTGAGCGAACAGTTGGCGAAGCTCCGCCACTCAGGGTTACATCGTGTTCATGGAGGCGATCTAGCCTCCGCGGCATGTCTGATATCTCTCGTCGCAAACTTCTCGGTGCCCTCGCCGGTGGCACCGCACTTTCTTTTCTGCCCCCGTCACTGCTTCAGGCGATGGCCGCGCCGATGCCCAGCGGCGGTATGCGCGCGATCGAACACGTGATCATTCTGATGCAGGAGAACCGTTCTTTCGACAACTACTACGGCACTCTCAAGGGTGTGCGCGGCTTCGGCGACCGTACGCCGCTGCGTCTGCCCACCGGGGCCACGGCCTTCGAGCAGCCGCGGTCCGGCGGTGGCGAGGTCCTGCCGTTCTCGGCCCGGCAGGCGGCGGTCGACGCCGGCCGCCCCGAGAGCGACATCCAGTACCTCGGTTCGCTCGCGCACGGCTTCTCGGACGGCATCCAGGCCCGGGCGAACGGCTGGTGGAACGACTGGGTCGCGGCCAAGGGCCAGAGCACCATGGCCTTCTACGACCGGCGCGACATCCCCCTCCAGTACGAACTGGCCGACCGTTTCACCATCTGCGACGCCTACTTCTGCTCGGTCTACGGCTCGACCAACCCCAACCGCAACTACCTGTGGACCGGAACGACCGGCTACGAGCCGGGCAGCGTCAACCGGGCTGTCACCAACGCCGCGTACTCCTACACCCACCCGGGATACGACTGGACGACGTACCCCGAGCGCCTGGAGGCCGCCGGCGTCTCCTGGCAGATCTACCAGGAGTGGGACAACTTCACCGACAACGCGGTGGAGTACTTCCGGCCCTGGAAGGAGATCGGCCGGAAGATCCTTTCCAAGGTGAGCGGCCAGTACTCCACCACCGAGCAGTTCTACGACGGCCTTTGGAGCAAGACCGCAGAGCAGCGGAAGGCCGCGCTGGCCCAGTTCCAGCAGGGCGTCGACTCACTGACCGAGACGGAGCGCCGACTGTTCATGCGGGGCGCCTACCGCTCCGAGCCGGACACCCTCGTCCAGCGGATCAAGTCCGACATCAAGAACGGCACGCTGCCGAAGGTCAGTTGGCTGGTTCCGACGGCAGCGCTCTCCGAGCACCCCAGCTCCTCCACCCCGGTCGGCAGCGCCAACCTCATCTACGACCTCCTCGACGCCATCGCGAGCGACCCGAAGGCCTGGTCGAAGACGGCTGTGTTCATCAACTTCGACGAGAACGACGGCTACTTCGACCACGTGCCCGCCCCGGTCGCGTCCCGGCCCGACTCCGGCAACAGCGACGACTGGTTCAACGGCAAGCCGGTCGGCCCTGGTCCGCGCGTGCCGATGACGATCGTGTCGCCGTGGACGGTGGGCGGTTTCGTCTGCTCGGAGGCGTTCGACCACACCTCGGTCATCCGGTTCCTGGAGAAGTGGACCGGCGTCCAGGAGCCCAACATCAGCGCCTGGCGCCGCAGCGTGTTCGGCGACCTGACCTCCGCCTTCGACTTCAACCGCGGATACGCGCAGCCCAAGGTGGAGCAGCCCGGCCCGGTGCCGGCGCGGGTCGGCCGCTGGAACCCCGTACCGCCGAAGAACCAGTCGCTCCCGGAGCAGGAGGCCGGCACCCGCCCGACGCGCCCCTCCCCGTACCGGCTGTCCCTACGGGCCGACGTCACCGGCTCCGACGTCCGCCTCCGGCTCGGCAACGAGGGCACCACCGCCGCCACGTTCACCGCCTACCCCGGTGACGGCACCGCCCCGCGCGCGTGGACCGTCTCCGCGGGCGGGACCGCCGACAACACGGTCGGGTACGGCGCCGACGGCTACGACCTGCAGGTCCGCGGCCCCGGCTGGTCCGTCTGGGAGCTGCGCGGCAGCGGCGTGGGCGCCGAGGCGTACCTCGTCGAGCAGGCCGTCCCCGGCCAGGTGAAGGTCCTGTGCTCCAACCCCTCCACCGCCACCCGCACGCTCCTGGTCGGAGAGTCGGTCTACCCGCGCAACGCCGGTGACCATGTCCAGACCGTCACCCTCGCGCCCGGCGAGACCCAGACCGTGCCGATCCACCTCCCGGATCACGGGTGGTACGACGTCGTCGTCGTCGACCAGGACGACCCGGCGTTCCTGCGCCGCATGACCGGCCACCTGGCCGACGGCAAGCCCGGCGTCACCGACCCGGCGACCGGTACGGCTCCGGCGCTGGCCGCAACGATCGGCCTGCCCGGGTCGCTGCCGTCCCTGGACACGCCGTTCGCGCAGAGCAACCCGACCGATGTCGTCGTCACCGTAAGGAACCAGGGCAGCGTCCGGCTCGACGGGCTCTCGCTCGCCCTGCTCGCCCCCTCCGGCTGGACGGTCGAGCGGGCCGGTGCGGCGCCGACGGTGCTCGGCGCCGGGGACTCGGCCGATGTGCGCTTCACCGTCACACCGGCCGAGAACGCCACCGCCGGCCGACTGGTCGTCGCCGCGTACGCCGACGGCGACGGTCTGCTCAGGCTCGCTGACGCGCGCGTCCACACCAAGGTCGCCCCCGCGATGAGCGTCACGCTGACCGGCCCGGCGAGCTCGCCCGGGACTGACGGCACCGTGCTCTCGCCGGGCAGGTCGGTCACCGTGACCGCCACCGTCGCCAACGCCGGCGGCACCCCCCTCACCGACCTGGCCGCCACGCTGGCCCTTCCGGAGGGCTGGACTGCCACCCCCAAGGGCGACGTGCCGGCGTCCGTTCCGGCCCGCTCGTCCGCGCGCCTGGAGTGGGACGTCGTCGTGCCTGTCTCAGCGGCACGCGCCTCCGGCAGCCTCAAGGCGACCGTCACGGCGAAGCTGCGCGGCGGCGCCATGGAGGCGGCCGCGTCCCTGTCCGCCAAGACCGGACCGGTCATGATCGGCTACCTGCTCGCGGAGGACTTCGAGTCCGTCGCCCCCGCGCTCGCCCCGGCGGCCGATCTCAGCCGGCCCGGCCTGCTCGGCTGGACCCGGACCACCCCCGCGGGCTGGACGGTCACCAACGCGTCGGCCATGCCACAGGGCACCCGGGAGCTGCAGGGCTGGACCTTCCTGTCCAAGCAGTTCTGGTTCCCCGGCGGGCAGGACCGCCCCAACTTCAGCCGAGCCCTCGGCGTCGTCGCCGTCGCCGACCCTGACGACTGGGACGACACGGGCAGCCCGTCCGGGCGGGGCAAGTTCGACTCGACCCTGACCACCCCGGCGGTGACCATCCCGTCGGGCACCTCCACCCTCCACCTGGGCTTCGACTCCCACTACCGGCAGGAGAGCCCGCAGGAGGCCGAGGTCACCGTCGAGTTCGACACCGGCGCCAAGGTCCAGCTGCTGCACTACAGCAGCGCCACCTCCGGGAACACCAACCAGGGCAAGGACCAGGAGAACCGGCTCGTCCGGCTTTCCTGCCCCGTCCCGGCAGAGGCCACTTCGGCGAAGGTCAACTTCCGGATCTTCAACGCGGGCAACAACTGGTACTGGGCGATCGACAACGTCCGCCTGGGCACCAGCCCGATCGCCGACGCCTGACCGGCCGGCAGCCTGACCCGCGCGGGGACGCATGGTCGTCCCCGCGCGGGGCCTGTACCGCGTGAAATCCTCGGATTGGCGCGTTGACCAGGTGTTTTGTATCAGGCTGCTTGTCGGTGCTCGTGGATGAGTCCATCGAGCAGCTGGGCGTTATCCGACCCTGATCGTGGCGCGATTCACCAAGGGCCAGTGCCAGCCGTGTCCGGACCGCCCCGGTGCACCAGCTCCCGCGATAGCGCCCGGAACGTGGGCTTGCCCCCGCGAGAGCTCCGCGACCTGCAAGTCCGCGTCCGCACCGAGCAGCAGACCCCCGGCTGGAAGGCCCGCTACGCGGTCCGCTCCTCAGTGGAAGGCACCATCAACGAGTTCGCCCACGGACACGGCATGCGCCACTGCCGCTACCGAGGACAGCCGAAAGCCCACCTGCAACACGTGCTCACGGCCATCGCCGTGAACATCGAGCGCCTCAGCGGCCGACCAGTGACCGAGGAAGCTCCCTCACCCCGCCGCCGACCGCCTTTCAGACCTTCCTGGACCAGCGTGAAATGCCCCGGTCGAAGTCCTGGCGAACCCTCGGAAGCTAACCTCGACCACCTCAAGATCCCCGACAGAGTCAAGCTAAGAAGTCATCTCATTCGGTGAGTCGACGGTGGCAGATCAGGGTCCTGTTTGACTCACTCGCAGTCGGGGCAGGGCCGAATGGCTGGCCCAAAGCGTCTGGTGCGCCACTCGGGGCGGCGCCCGCTGCCACCCTGAAGGCAGGTTCCAGGGCCGCCGGCCCTGGAGGAGACCACACACGACGGGAGCACCTCATGCTGACCTCCACGCAGGTCCCGGGCGGGCTGAACTGGCTCGACCTGGGAACCCCCGACATCGACGCGGCCGTCGCTTTCTACCAGGGCGTGTTCGGCTGGGAGTTCGTCTCCGCGGGACCCGAGGCCGGGGGCTACGGCTTCCTGCGGAAAGACGGCCGGACGGTGGCCGCCGTCGGCCCGCTGACGGAGGAAGGTGCGAGCTCCGCGTGGACGGTGTACTTCCGCACCGTGGACGCCGACGCCACTACCAAGGCCGTCGAGCAGGCGGGCGGCTCGGTTCGCTTCCTTCCGACGGACGTCTTCACGGCCGGGCGGATGGCTGGCTTCACCGACCCGGCGGGCGCCGACTTCGCCGTGTGGCAGCCCGGGGACACCGACGGCCTGGAGCTCGTCAACGAGCCCGGCAGCGTCAGCTGGATCGAGCTGTACACCACCGACTCCGCGGCGGCGAAGGACTTCTACGGCAGCGTCCTGTCGTGGGAGACCCGGGACATGCCCATGGGCGAAGGTGTCGTCTACACCATCGCCAGTCCCGCCGGCGGCGGCGCGCAGACCATGCACGGCGGCCTCATGCAGCTGGCCCAGGGGAACCTGGACGCCGGATCGACCTCCGAATGGCACCCGTACTTCGAGGTCGAAGACTGCGACGCCACACTCTCGCGGGCCTCGGATGGGGGAGCCACCGTCATCATCCCAGCCACGGACGCCGAGGGCGTGGGGCGCTTCGCGATGCTGCTCGACCCGTTCGGGGCCCCATTCGCGGTCATCACGAGCCCCACGGCCTGACCCTCGACGGCCGCCTGAGACGGTCGTCTTCAGCACGGCGGGGAAGAAGGACGTGGAGGTGCTCAACTTCGACGTCGCGGCCCCGTTCGCGGAGTGCTCGGGCAAGGAGTTCGGTAAGAGGTCGCGCGGATAGGTGCGGTTGGGGATACCGGCAACAGAACGGGCACAGGTCCCGGTGATCATGGAGTTGCGACGCTCTGTGATCACCGGGGAGACCTGTGCCCGCGCTTCCCTCATGGCTGACCGAACCGCTCGGGGACCCATACGCGGTCCTGCTGCCCGAGCGGCCGGAGTACGGCCGCCTTTGCGTTCCGCTCAAGGGCCCGGCGGAGCAGCACGTAGGGCTTGGCGGCCACCCTTCTGGGCGGAGACACCAGCGGTGCCGAAAGCAATGACGGAGCACAGCCCGTCACTGCCCTGCGGCGCGGCGGCCGGGGCGGACTCCGCAGTGAGCCCGGTGATCAGGCGGCTTCGGCCAGCGCTATGAGCGGTGTTCGGCGGAGCGTGGTCTTCAGAGGCATGCGGGCAAAAGTCCTTTCGGTGTCATCAGTAGTTGGCCGGGGACGCTCTCTTGCAGGCGGCGGAGAAACCTTGAACCGACTGCGCCTTGGCGACCTGCTCACCAAGCACCTCACCGCGGCAGGCGGTACCGGCCGTTGGAGGCGGCCGTGACTTCCTGGCTCTTGAGCGCGGGCAACAGCGTGACGAAACTACGGCCGCCACGACGCCACGCCGCGATCTTCGCACCCGAACGGCTAAGTAGCGTTTGTGAATGTCCGATTCCTGGCACCCGCACCAGAACACACCCTCTCCCCTCGAACGAGGAAGCGTCAGAATCACGTTTAACAAGCCACTTTGGTGTGTCCTGTTAAACGAATCGAAGGTCGCGCATGCCATGCTGCGTACCCTTGCGATCCTCGCAGCATGGATTGCCAATGCGAAGAATCAGTCGCGGCCGGACAACCCAGCCTTCGCTGAGCAGGCGTCGCAGGGGTGCAGCCGGCCGTCGTAAGCGGGCGGGTGCGAGCCCGTCGGTTTCCTCGAGCCAAGCCGCCTCGACGACCTGGCTTCGGGAGAACACGGTCGGGGACATACCGGCAAGCTGGGCGAGGTCGGCGCTGCCGCAACCGCCGCATCGCGGCACCGGCCTTCGATCCCTCGCCCAGCAGGGCACGCGGCGCCAGGCTGGTGAAGGCAGCGAACTCGGCCTGCTGGGAGAGCGAGCGATGTCCGCCTCCTGCAGCAGGTGCTCCAGCCACCGCGTCCCTGGTCATCCTCATGGGCGGCCTCCTCGTCAACCGCATCCGCAGCGTGGCTTGACGATGGCCGGACGCGGGTCTGTCCGGCCGGGCCACTCGACTTCTCGACCAACCCTCAACTGAATGAATTCGAAGACGAGTTCAGCAAAGCTGAGAAATCCTCATGTTTTTTGGCTCAGACCGTTGACTCCGCCGACGGTGGTCACGATTCTGAAAACCCGTCAGTAACTTGAGTGCACATGTCAATCAAAGTGAGTGATGACCATGGCTCAACCTCCGTGCCGCAGACTCAGATCCCTCACGGTAGTGTCACTGCTCCTCGCCGTGATGGCCCTGGTACTAGGCCCGATGCCCAGCTCCGCGGCGGAGCCCGACCCCGGCTGGTGGACGCCGACCGCACGGCCCACGCCAGACGCGCAGATCGACGTCACGGGCGAGCCCTTCAAGGGCACCGACGCCCAGGGCCGCGTAAGAGGCTTCGTCGATGCCCACGACCACATCATGGCCAACGAGGGCTTCGGCGGCCGGCTGATCTGCGGCAAGCCATTCTCGGAGCAGGGCGTCGCCGATGCGCTCAAGGACTGCCCCGAGCACTACCCCGACGGCTCGCTCGCCATCTTCGACTTCGTCACCAAGGGCGGCGACGGCAAGCACGACCCCAATGGGTGGCCCACCTTCAAGGACTGGCCCGCCCACGACTCGCTGACCCACCAGCAGAACTACTACGCCGAAATCGAGCGGGCATGGCGCGGCGGCCAGCGGGTGCTGGTCAACGACCTGGTCACCAACGGCGTGATCTGCTCGGTCTACTTCTTCAAGGACCGCAGCTGCGACGAGATGACCGCCATCCGTCTTGAGGCGAAGAAGTCGTACGACATGCAGGCCTTCATCGACAAGATGTACGGCGGCCCAGGCAAGGGCTGGTTCCGGATCGTCACCAACAGTGCGCAGGCCCGCGAGGTCATCGAGCAGGGCAAGCTGGCTGTCGTCCTGGGGGTCGAGACTTCCGAGCCGTTCGGCTGCAAGCAGATCCTGGACATCGCGCAGTGCAGCAAGGAAGACATCGACCGCGGCCTGGACGAGCTGCACGAACTGGGCGTGAGCAGCATGTTCCTGTGCCACAAGTTCGACAACGCCCTGTGCGGGGTGCGCTACGACTCCGGCGCCCTCGGTACGGCGATCAACGTGGGCCAGTTCCTGTCGACCGGCACCTTCTGGAAGACGGAGACCTGCCACGGCCCGCAGCACGACAACCCCATCGGCAACGCGGTGGCGACGGAGGCGGAGAAGCAACTGCCGGAGGGGGTGGCCGTTCCTTCGTACGCCTCGGGCGCGCAGTGCAACACCCGCGGGCTGACCAGCCTGGGTGAGTACGCGGTACGCGGGCTGATGAAGCGCCACATGATGCTGGAGGTCGACCACATGAGCGTCAAGGCCGCAGATCAGGCCTTCGATGTCCTCGAGTCCGAGTCGTACCCGGGCGTCATCTCCTCACACAGCTGGATGGACCTGGGGTGGACCGAGCGGCTCTACAAGCTCGGTGGGTTCGCCGCCCAGTACATGAGCGGCTCCGCGGCGTTCAGCGCGGAGGCCGGGCGCACGGACGCGTTGCGCGAGAAGTACCAGGTCGGTTACGGCTACGGCACCGACATGAACGGCGTCGGCGGCTGGCCGGGCCCGCGGGGCGGGGACACCCCCAACCCGGTGAAGTACCCCTTCCGCAGCACGGACGGCGGCTCGGTGATCGACAAGCAGACCACCGGTGAGCGCACGTGGGACTTCAACACCGATGGCGCGGCGCACTACGGCATGGTCCCGGACTGGATCGAGGACATCCGGATCGTCGGCGGCCAGGGGGTCGTCGACGACCTCTTCACGGGTGCCGAGTCGTACCTGCGCACCTGGGGGAACGCCGAGAAGCACAGGTCCGGGGTGAATCTGGCCTCGGGTGCGGCCGCCTCGGCGTCCACGTCGGAGTGGTGGAACCCGTTCGTCAGCTTCGCTCCCGGCAAGGCCGTGGACGGAGACAAGGACACCCGCTGGGCCAGCGAGTGGCAGGACGACCAGTGGCTGCAGATCGACCTCGGATCCGCGAAGCCGGTCAAGCGCGTCACCCTCGACTGGGAGGCGGCATACGCGAAGTCGTACCGCATCGAACTGTCGCAGGACGGCAAGAGCTGGCAGACGGCATGGTCCACGGCCGCTGGTGACGGCGGCCTGGATACAGCATGGTTCACCCGAACTCCGGCGCGCTACGTACGAATGCACGGCCTGGAGCGCGGCACCAAGTGGGGCTACTCACTCCAAGAGGTCGGCGTCTACAGCGACTGACGGCACCGGCGGCGGTGTCCCGGGCCGGGACCGGCCGGATCAACTCTCCCGATCCGGCCGGTCTGACATCCCGGCACGCCCCGAAGAGCGCAGGCGCCCTGCCGGTGCCAGCGCCTGCGCGAGTGCGGGATGAATGCGGAACGGGTCGAACCGAGTGGCCGTCGATACACCACTCCAGCGGACGTGACCTCTGTTCGCGAGAATGGACGGCAGCCGTGCACCGGTTGGGGAGGCAGTCAACGCCTGCCTGCGAATCGAAATGTTCACGGGTTCTGACAGCACTGGTGTAGAGGCGGTTGCCTTCGGGGGCGCTGCATCACGGCGCTCGGCGGCTGTCTAAGGTCACGTGCATGTCGAGGACCACACCACCGCGCCCGCTCGATGTCGAGGCGCTCTTCCCGGAGCTGTCGGCCTACCGGGGCACCACCACCCGGCTCCATCCGCGCCCGGGCCGACCGGACGTGGCGGACAGTTCCGTGGGCGGTCCGCTGCTGTGGCCGACGGACGAACCCTGGCCGGTATGCACCGAGCCTCACAGCCACGTGCGTGGCCGGCGCCCGGCGGACATCCACCGGCAGCGGCAGATCCTGGCTTCCGCTTGGCTCCGTGAACCGAACCCCGGCCCCACGGACGAGGAACTGCGACTGCTGGAGCAACTGGAGCAGGAACACCGCGTCGAAGAGGCCGTTGCGAACGGTCCGCTGCCGCTGATCGGCCTTGCGCAGCTGTACCGGAGGGACATCCCCGACCTGCCGGCCGGGCCGGACGACTGCGATCTGCTCCAGGTGTTCTGGTGCCCCTTCGACGCACACGGCCCCACCGGCTACGGCATGCTGCTCGACCTGCGCTGGCGCCGGTCGTGGGAGGTCGCCGAGGTACAGACAGCGCCGCCGCAGCCGCAGGTCGTCGGTTTCGAGGGGTACGTGCCCGAGCCGTGCGTGCTGCACCCGGAGCAGGTGGCCACCTACCCGTTCGCCGGCCTCCTCCCGGAGGACCTGTGCACCCGGATCGACGCCTGGGAAGAAGCGCTGGAGGAGGAGGCCGAGCAGTCGACAGACGAAGATGCCGCCGAGCCGATGAACTACCAGTGCGACCTGTCCACCCCACCAGGCTGGCGTGCCGGCGGTTTCGCCTCCTGGCACGCCACCGACCCATCCCCCATGAACTGCCGAACCTGCTCGACACCGATGCACCTGCTGCTGACCATCGACAGCTCGGAATGGGACGGCGGCAGCGGCAGCTGGAAGCCACTGGAAGAACAGGACCTGCCCACACACATGTACGCCCGTCCAACCGAGGTCACCGTGGGCCGCTGGGGCGAACTCAACATCTTCGCCTGCCCCGAAGAGCCCAGCCACCCGCACCGCTGGATCATCCAGTAGGCCACTGGGCCATGACCAATGCCGTACTTGAGGACGTCCGCTCCCCCAGGGCTGCGGCGTTCGCGCGGCGCTGTGGCCGACGGCCGAGTGCCGTCGTTTCTCACGAACATCGAACACGGCACAGTCCGGGTGCCTCCCAAACCACTGAGCACCCGCTGCCCAAACCCGTGAACAAAGCCAACCGAGCCCTGCGCCGACTCCTTCGCCCTGGACGAGGTCGGCATCATCTACCTCATGGCGATCCGCGCGTGGGCCACGGACGCCCCCGCCGCCGCTGCTCCGGGCATCGCCCGCACCATCGCGCACTTCGTCGGCCAGCCCGGCATACGGTCACGAAGGTCCGCCACACAGTCAAGTCCATGGCGGCAGTATGCCCAGTCAGTATGCGGGCCCCGCAGGGCGGGCATGCGAAATCTGCGCTTGTCGCATCCACTGAGGTGCACCACTGTGGCGAGCATGACCACATCGCACACGATCGCCGTCCTCGGTCTGGGGCGCATGGGCGGCGCGATCGCGACACGCCTGGTTGCCCAGGACTGGGACGTCGTCGGCTGGACACGCTCGGGGCGCACATCAGGCACCGTCAAGACGACCGGCGACCCGAACGAGGCCGTGGCCCAGGCAGACCTCGTCCTCCTGACGTTGTTCGACGGCCCGGCCTGCGAACAAGTCCTCGACGATGTCCGTGGCTCACTGCGAACCGACTCGATCGTGCTCAACACCAGCACCATCGCCCCCGCCGAAGCATCGAGGCTGGCCCGGAAACTCGGCCCGTCCTACGTCCACGCGCCTCTGCTCGGCTCGGTGCCGTCTGCTGCCGCCGGAGCCCTGCAGATCCTCGCCGCCGCCGACCAGGAGACACTTGACCGAGTTCGACCGGTTCTGGAAACGCTGGGCACCGTTCGGCGCGTGGACGACGCCTCCACCGCCGCCGCGCTCAAACTGATCGCCAACAACAGCCTCGCCGGAGCCGTCCTCGCGCTGCGCGACTCACTGCGGCAAGCCGACGCCCTCGCCCTGCCCCGTACCCAGACGCTGGACGTCCTCGAACTCGGCCAACTCGGCGGGCTCGTGACCCGCAAGCGACACTTCCTCCTCGATGAGCCAACAGCTGCCACGGCCGAATTCACGATCGGTGCGCTGGCCAAGGACATGGCTCTGCTGGCCGCCGCGTCCAACACCCCCTTGCGCAGCGCAACGGGCCTGGCCGACAACCCTACTGCTCTTGAGGCCGATATCGCTGTTGCCGCCACGGTCCCCGCCGTGGAGGAGGCCGTACTCGAACCGCTCCGCGCCTACATCCGCGGACACGCCACCGGCGACTCCACCCACTTCCGCAACGCGTTCCTTCCCACCGCCCACATCGAAGGGATCCGAGACGGCGAATTCGTCTCCTGGCGCCTGGACGAATACTGCACCCTCTTCCAGGGCCAGCCGGCCCCGGACAAACCGACCCGCACTCGCTGCATCGACGCCATCGATGTCCACGAGACCGTCGCGACGGCCACTATGACGCTCTCGCACGGGGCAGACACGTTCACCGATATCTTCCTGCTGGTCCGTGCAGCTGACGGCTGGCGCATCGCCAACAAGGCTTATCACCGCCACTCCTGAGAGAGCGGGAACCGATTCTTGCCCTCGGGGAACGATCACCACGCACACGGGGAATGATCTTCAGAGCCTCTTGTCGCCGCACGTCACGTGTACTCGTGAACACCCCTCGGCCGGCACTGTCTGCGGCGGTTCTCTCTCTGGTGTCGCTCCTGCAGTTCGCCGAGGGGCTCTCCGACCATCAGGCTGTCCTGGCTGCCAGGGCCCGTATCGACTGGACGTACGCCCTCGGTCTGGAGCTCGAGGACCCGGGGTTCGACCATTCAGTGCTGAGCGAGTTCCGAGATCGGCTGGTCGAGGGCAGTGCGGAGATACCGATACGCACCCGACGATGCCGTGCACTCCCGAAGCGATGTCGTGCACTCACGCAGAAAGTGCACGACATCGTCGTTGCGCGCCGGCCCCATCGAGTGCACTGCACCGGGTGGTCTCAGCGGCCGACTTCCGGCCCGCGGTGCGGATCCGGCTGCTGGGGGCGGTGCGCTCGATGCTCGTCCTTGCGCACCGGATGGGGTGCGGCGGCGTCCACACAGGACATCAGCGAGCAGCCGCCGACACGCCACCCCCGCGTCGACGCCGCCAGTACGCCACTGTCAGCACCGCCAGCAGCGGCCCCCACAGCACCAGCGGCGCATAACAGGAGTGGAACCACACGCTCGCGACCCCGGTGCCCTGCCCGGGCGCGTCGGGCGGGAGTTCGTCGCCGCGGATGGTCATCCCCATGACCGTCGTGATGGGGCTCAACAGCGAGAACACCACGGTCAGCACCGTCGCCCCCAGCGCCGCGGGCACGACCGCGAGCCTCACCGGCACCCGGCTGCCACGCAGCCCGGGCAGCCACCCCGGGAACACCTCACCCCACCGCGCGACCAGCCCGATCGCCGTGAACGCCAGCAGTTCGGACACCACCGACAGCATCGGGACGTACAACCGCTCGCCCACGCTCAACCCGCTGTCGAACACCGCCGGCAACTGCCAGATACTGGACGGCAGCACGACCAGCGGAACGGCGTACGCGAGCCGCCGCGTCCACACCGAGACTCCGGGCACCGGCTCGTGCGCGGCCTGCCACGCGGTACGGAGCCGTCCGACACCCATCGGCGCGCCCATGACGCTGTGGGACATGTGTACCTCCTCGATCCGGCGGGCCCGGCAGCCCGTTCGGCATCGAAGATCGCAGCTCGCGGACCGCGGGCGGATCGCTCCACGGACGTAACTCTCCTCCGTCCCCAGACGGTGCCGCCAACCCACTTAAGTCTTACGGGTGTTCGCACACGGCCGCCCGAAGTATGACGACCGGCCCGGCCGCCGTCCTCCACCGTCGTCGGGCCGATATGCCTCGGGCGGTGGGCGCACCAGCAGGGGAAAGCCCTGCGGGCCGGTGAGCTGGAGGAGCGACGCAAGACCCTACTGGACGCACCGGAAGCCGGGACGGTCTGGGAGCCGAAGAAAGCCCTAAAGGTGATGAAATATGTCACAGAAGATAAAGTTCAATGTTCAACTTATTTGGGGGTAGCGTCACCTGTGCCCCACCACCACGGGGCGCCGCCAGGGCCCCACCCACAGGGCTCCGGCGCAGAACAAGGAGAAAGACCATGAATCACACCTTCGGACGTCGCGCCGCCACCACGGCCGTCGCCCTCGCCGCCGTAGCCGGCACCCTGCTGACAGCAGGCGGCGCCGCCTCGGCAGCTCCGAACCCTGCGGTCAGCCATGCCACGGTTTCCTCCCACGCCCCGAGCACCACGCCGCCCGGCAACCACCATGGCGACCGAGGAGACGGCTACCGCGATGGCCGGAGCGACCGAAACGGCCACCACGGCGACCGGCGCTGGGACGGCCACCGCCGCTGGGAGCGCGACGGCCGGTACTGGTACAGCGACGACCACGGTCACCGTTACCGCTTCGACAACCACCGCTTCTACCAGTGGGAGCGCGGCACATGGGTCGCCGTGACCGGCAACGCGCACGGCTTCGACCACGGCATCTTCCGCTGACCGCACGGACCATGGCAAGCGCCGGGTCCGGGCACCGATCCTGCCGCCCGGGCCCGGCGCCCCCGGCCCCAACACACGTCGAACCATGACCAGTTGCGTAGAGCACATGCTCAACATGGAACTCGCGTCCCCTCTGGGTGAGCCGATCCCCATACCGACCCGCCTGCTCTACAGATCGCAGGACCCGCTCGCCGTGCAGCTCCTCTTCCGGGACGGTCTCCAGGGCCTGATCCCGTGGGTCTTCGCACGCGACCTTCTCGCCGCAGGAACTCAGGCCCTCAGCGGGGAGGGCGACGTGCGGGTCTGGCCCGCCGAGACCGGCCCCGAGGCTCTCCTGCACCTTCTCCTGTCCTCCCCCCACGGGTCCGCCCACCTCACGGCCTCACTCCCTGCGGTCGAGCGGTGGCTGCACCGCACCTACCAGCTCGTGCCTGTCGGCAGGGAAACCGAGGCACTGGACCTCGAAACCCACCTCGCTCAATTCCTGGACGGAGCACCCTGAACCTCCCCCTTGATCGCGGCCCCCCGGAGGCTCGCCCTCGGCACACACCTGAGGGCCCGCCCGGCCGCCCGCCCGACGCCGACCGTGACGGGCCAGAGCGACGACAGCGACGGCAGCGCACCCAGGTGGCGCCACGAGTGACCGTGGCCGACGTCACGAGGTCAAAACGGGACAAACGATGCCATTATCAATGTCGTGCAAGATTCAATCATCCAGTTGGGGAGCGTGCCGGTGGCGATGACACAGCCGATACGTCGCCTCACCGGCCGACTCCGCACCACACGGGCCGACCACGTGGTGCACGGCTCCAAAACCCTCATCGCTGCACTGCTCACCTGGGGCATCGTGGCCCCTTGGTCCCCCGAGGGGCGGCCCTACATGGCGGTTGCCACGGCCCTGCTCATGGTCAACGCCTCCACGGTCTACCAATCCGTGACCAAGGCGACACAAAGTGTAGTGGCGAGGGTTGTTGGGCTGGTCCTCGCCCTCGCGACGGCCCGGCTGCTGGGACCGACCGCGGGCGCCGTCGCGGTCATCGCGGTCATCGCGGTCCTGGCGGGCCCCCGCCGCACCGCTGACGACCGTCTCCAGATCGCCTCCACCGCAGTCGTCGCGCTGGCCGCCACCGCAACCGATCCCCTGGGCAGTCTCGTATCCCCCGCGCTCCAAACGCTCACCGGCGCGGCCGTGGGCATCGCGGTGAACGCGCTCGTCCTGCCTCCGCTCTACCTGAACGAGTCCGATTCCGCCGTACGCGACCTGGCCCGCTCCATGGGAACACTGCTGCACGACATGGGTACCGGCCTCTCCCGGCGACAGCTCACCTCGAAGGCCCACAACTGGCTGCACCAGGCGCGCAACCTGGACAAACGCCTCACTCGCGCAGAGGAAAAGGTGCGACAGGCCGACGAGAGCCTGCGATGGAACACACGCTGCGTCGCGCACACGCGACGCAAGGAGACGACCTTCAACGACACATTCGCGGCCTTGCGCGGCGTGTCGATCCAAGTACGCGGAATCGCACGGACCCTGGCGGACAACGCGCACGACCACCACGCCGATCACCACCTGGGGCACCAGTTCCTCGACCGGTACGCCGAAACCCTCCACCTGGCAGGAGCGGCCGTCCAGGCATTCGTCGAATCAGGCCCCGCAGCCGGCTCACCGCAATCACCGGAATCACCGGACACATCTGCCCGTGAACGCCTGCGCGGAGCAATCGACGGCGCGCTGGCCTGGCACGACACCATGACCGACATGATCGGCCGGGGCACCCTCACCGAGCCGGGTGCCTGGCACGTCTACGGTTCACTCATGACCGACGTGGAAAGGCTGCTGGCCGACCTGGACCGCGCGGACACTCACTGACCACTCTTCACACATATCGAGTGGCACGGAGACGACGATCCGGGTGCTGTTCCCCTCGCCGACTTCGACCACGTAGGGGCCGTCGGCGATGAACCAGAGACAGGCGGTGCTGCCTCATCGTGTCCGGTCCCAGTGAAGGCTGGTCGATCTCACGAACCTGGCGATCAGTAGGTTGTGCCGTCGAACATTGAGTCGCCTGTTCAAAGGGGCGGGGCCGGGATGGAAGACCCAGAGATCACGATCAAGCTCACCCGCGATGAAGCGACGATCCTGTCGCACTGGTTGGAGCGGTTGCAGATGACCAACCTCAGCAACACAGTCGACGATCCAGCGGCATGGGCACCGATCCATAGAATCGCCGGCCAGCTGGACAAGATGCTTCCCGCCCTGTTCTTCCCTGACTACGACGAGCGGTTAGAGGAGGCCCGACGTCGCCTGCGTCCCATCGATGACGACAGCCCTGAAGACTGAGCCGCTCGAATCTCGAGACAGGGCAGCACGATCGTGACCGCGAATGCCGGACGGCCGCCGCCCGTCAGGGCGGCGGCCGTCGAGACAGGCAGCAGCAGATGTCAACCGGCCTTGGCGGGTTCCTCGGCTCGGGCTCGTGTGCTGGCGAGGCGGTAGGAGTCGGTGCCGGTCTCGATGATGGTGCCGTTGACGGTGAGGCGGTCGACGATGGCCGCGCAGAGCCGGGGGTCGGTGAACGTCTTGGTCCAGCGTGCACCGTGAGGCGCTTCGTTGTATACCCGACGCAGTCGGGATGAACGTGGAGGGAGGTTCTTGGGTCGCCGGGCTTACTTGAGCCAGAACCCGTTCTCGTGAACAAAGCCAGCCCGGTCTCGGTGAACCGCCCGGCATCTCCGACTCCGGTCGTCCTGTCCACGGCAGGTCGAGTGGCGGTCCCCTGGCACCGACAGGCTTGCCCACCCGGCCCAAGGAGAAAAGGACACCTCTTCCTGTCCAGCAGGACGAGGTGTCCGCGCGGCAGCCCGCTGACTCGCACCCGGTGGTTCTGCTCGCCACAACGGACAGCGGTTGCTCGGCAGTTTGAGCAGCGGGCCGTTACTGATCCCAGTTCGAACAGTTCCCGAGTTCCGAGAGCACTTCTTCACCCTTTCGGCCTCGCCGCTTGGGCCAGGAGGAACAGGAGGAGTCAGCAGCCGGCCACCAGGATCCAGCCCGGGCGTGAGGCCTGTGCGAGCCCTGCCGGGTCGGCATGCGCGACGAGTGCGCCGGCGAGGGCGATGCCGAGCGCGGACCCGACCTGTCGCGCGGTGGACGTGATCGCGCCGGCCACGCCGGCGCGGGCCGGGGGCAGCCCGCTGACGGCGGTGTTGGTGATCGGCGCGTTGGCGAAGCCGAAGCCGATGCCGACGAGCAGGTAGGCGACCAGGAGCAGGAGCAGGCTCGTGTGCCGGTCGAGCCCGACCAGGCACAGTCCGCCGGCCGTGAAGAAAAAGCCGGCCATGGTCAGCGGCAGCCTCGGTCCGAGACGACCGACCAGACGGCCGGACCAAGGGGCGCAGACGGTCGCTCCGGCGGCCATGGGCAGGGTCGCCACCCCGGCGGCCAGCGGCGAGAATCCCCGGGTGTGCTGCAGGTAGAGGGTGTTGAGCAGCAACGTGACGTTCAGGGCGACGAAGACGGCCACGGCCCCGAGAACGGCACTGCTGAACAGCGGACTGCAAAACAGTCGAAGATCCATCAGCGGCTCGGACCGGCGGGACTCGACCCACACGAAAGCGACCGCCGCCAGGGACGCGAAGCCGTAGGCGGCCAGCGCCGCCGGCGACGTCCAGCCGATGCGCGGCCCCTCGATCAGGACGCCGACGCCGACGCCGATGACCACGCTCAGCAGGGCCTGCCCCGGGATGTCGAGTCGCCGGGCCCGCGGCCCCCGGGACTCGGGCACGAACACCACGCTGAGCACCAGGGCGATCAGGATGACCGGAGCGTTGATCCAGAACAGCGACCGCCAGCCGAGCCCGGTGAGGAGTGCGCCGCCGATGACCGGGCCCACAGCCATGCTGAGCCCGAAGACCGACGCCCAGACGCCGATTGCCTGGGCCCGCTCCCTCGGGTCCGGCATCGTGTTCACCACGATCGCGAGGGCCACGGGACTGAGCATGGAGGCACCGACACCCTGAACGGCCCGGGACGCCACGAGCCAGCCCACCGAAGGCGCCATCGCGCAGACCAACGAGGCGACACCGAACACGATCAGCCCAAACTGGAACACCCGCCGGCGTCCGAAGCGGTCCGCCAGCGCGCCCGAGGAGATCAGCAGACCCGCCAGGACGATGGTGTACGCATCCACAGTCCACTCCAGACTGCGGATGCCGGCCCCCAGGCCGCGCCCGATGGCAGGCAGGCCCACGTTGACAATGGTGGTGTCCAGGCCCACCAGGAACATGCTCAGGCAGCAGACCGCCAGCACGCTCCAGCGCCTGCGCGCGCTCAGAACGGCCTGAACTGGGTGGATCGTCGTCGCGGTCATGGTTCGCCTCTCACATCGGGGAGCACCTGCCCGGCCAGGCTCAGGCAGAGCGACCGCCACCGACCAGCATTTTTGCGAAGACCGCAAACAAGTGCAGACTGACCTACATGGACGCAGAACTGGAGCAGATCCTCGACGGCATCGGTCCGCGACTGCGCACGCTGCGCCGCGACAAAGGACTCACGCTGGAGGCGCTGGCGGCCACGACCGGCATCTCGGTGAGCACGCTGTCCCGCCTCGAATCAGGCGGACGGCGCCCGACGCTGGACCTGCTCATCCCCCTTGCGCGCGCGTACCGCGTCGCACTCGACCAACTCGTGGCCGCACCGGCCACCGGTGACCCCCGGGTGCATCTCACGCCCTTGCGCAAGACCGAGGGCAGCGTCCTCGTGCCCCTGACCCAGTACCCGGGCCGGGTGCAGGTGTTCAAGCACATCCTCGCGCCCCGCGAGCCGAAGCTGGTCACCCACGAGGGATACGAGTGGCTCTACGTCCTCGCAGGCGAGCTGCGCCTCATCCTCGGCGACCACGAATACACGCTCCGCCCTGGCGAAGTAGCCGAGTTCGACACCACAGAACCGCACTGGTTCGGCCCGGCGGACACCACCGCTGCGGAGATCCTGCACCTGTTCGGGCCCCGGGGCGACCAAGCAGTCGTCCGCGCAAGACCTTCAGCTACCGATCCCACTCTGACGACCACCACACCCCCACAGCCGACATCGCGTTGACCCGCACGACCCGGCTCAGCAGGACTCGGGAACGAAAGTGCTGTCCGAACTCACGTTCTGGCACAGGTTCTGCGGAGCATGACGGGCGCCGGCCTGTACACAAAGACCGAAAACTGGGACAAGACCTTGGGTGATGAAAAGATCGGGGGCAGCGCCGAAGTCACGTCACAGGGCGACAAGTTCACGATGACGATCACGGTCCACGCCGTGGACCGCTACGACTTCAACAAGGATATGAAGGACAGGCATCGGGTGCGTCGGACAACGAGAAATGCCGCTTCGCTACGCCCGGCTGGGCGAAACCGTTCATGGTGAACGGATCACTCACCCGAGTCGTCACATGGAACAGGGGAGACGTGGGAAGCAGCACGGTGATGACCAATGGCCCGCGGTGACGTCCGTCGGACGCGCAGGGGAGTCATGCTGGTCGCGGCACTGGCACTGATCACCAGCTGCGGCAGCGGTGTGGCCGACACGGCGAGTGTCCGAAGCCCTGCAGGGTCCTCGGCCCGCTCGCCGGAGACGGCGGAGCCGGCGCAGCCGATCGAGCGGGACAAGGAGCCGGTTCTCGAGCGATTCCCGGAGCTCGGGGACATCACCGCCGTCGAATGGGTCACGAAGGACTTCGGGAGGCCGTCGGAGATGGCGGGCCCCACGGACTTCCGTGTCTCGGGCGTGGCGCAGCTGGCCAAGGCTGATGCCGAGCGGCTCCAGCAGGAGCACGACTGGGTGCCGACCGGGGAGGCTCCGGCCACTCTGGCGGGGATCTCCTCCAGGGTGCCCCGGGGGGTGGCCTGGAAGGTGAGTGAGGGATTCACCTCCCAGGTGACGGGGGGAGCGTTCGAAGCGACGTTCTTCCTTGATCCCGAGGCCGGGGTCATGGTGTTCGACGCCGTGAGTCCGTCGGTCGCCCATCCCTGAGCACTGCCGGAGCAACACTGGGCGGCCTTCGGCTGTCGGCCGGACGCGCACGCGTACGGCCGACAGCCGGACGTCGTCGGAGGCGCTGATACGTCGACGCCGGCCGAACTTCTCGGTGAGGGTCGGGGCGAGCGAAGCAAGGCAAGCGGTCTGAAGTCGACGACCGCGGAGGCGTTGCCGTGCCAGTACGCCAGCAACACCCGGATCTCAGGAGTGATCTCGAACCGGACAAAGCGGCGTTTTCCTGGGGCCTCAGCAGTCTCGGGAGCAGTGGTGCATCGGCCAGCCACCGCCATACGGTGCGGTCCGAGACGTTCAGGCACTGTGCGGTGGTGTGGACGTGGGAGCGGGTCAGTTGGCCCTGTGCGCGAAGCGCGAGGAGACGGCGCAGTGCAGCTGGCCAGCCGGGTTCACCGGTAGTCCTGGGGCGGGGAAGAGCGATAGTACTGATGCCCATGGGACATACTGCGGCGTTTCCGCTGCTGAGGACGACTGACCTTGATGCGATCTCCTCGCTTGCCGACCGGCTCCTGGCACTGTCGGCGCCGGATTCACGGGGTGGCACCGAGATCTGGGCTGAGGTGTTGAGCCGGGCAGAGGTCAGGCGGCTGCTGGAGGCAGTCCCCGAGGCCAAGGTCGGCGAAGCGGTCGAGGAGGATGCGGCGACACCGGGAGACTTCCCTCTCCCCTTCGGGCCCGACCTGCTCTTCATGGAGCTCTCCGGTCCGGAACAAGCACATAGCGCGGCCCGCGCAGCGCTCGGCGTCCACGACCGGCTCGAGGTCTACTGGGATACCTTCCGCTGGCCGGAAGTACCGGACCTCGGGCTGGAGTGGACCTGGAAGTACGCCCGTCTTCAGGTGAGCCTGCGCCACAACGGCACCGACTTCGACAGCCCATGGACGGAAGAGCACACGCTCTTCGTCCATGTTGGCGAGGAGGAGCGCGCCGTGTGGCTTGCTGCGCAGGTGGGCGCCGAGATCATCGGTGAGCATACGATCTGCTGAGTAGCACCCGTTCAGCCCGCCCGGCCAAGTCCTCATTCACTGGTGCGGCATCGTGAACAGGCCGGGCTCGGGACGGATGCGGCCGGGCAAGGTGGGCCGCCGCGAACTCCTTGACCACCAGCTGCGGTTCCGGCTCGGCGGCGCGCGGCACGTAGCCGGCGTCGCGGTCCGCGGCGACAGGTGCGCCGACCAGGTCCGGAAGTTCCCCCGCGCGTACGTCTCGTCCGCGGACCGCGACCCGGACATCGCCCGTGGCGCGGCCGCCAACCCCGCCCTCCCCGTGGACGTCATGCACGGCCTGCTCGACCGCGCCGAAGCGGCCGTGGGGCCGCGGAAGGCGGATTGATCAGCAAGAGAAGGAGGGCGCAGCCTGAACGTTGTCGGCGCTGCGGTCGAGGGAGGAGCGGCCACCTCTGATTGGCCCGATTGCTTCGATCATGAGAGAACGTCCACAAGATCGGGCTCACGAGCAGTTGACCGACCGGAACCACCTCCAGGACCTCCAGGGCGTCGGGGTCGTCGGGCTGGACGATGGTGCCGGTGACGCGCAGGAGGTCGCCCGGCTGTATCTCGGTAAGCAGCGCGATCAAGGGTGTCGGCGGCCGGGGCCGCTCCTACTAATGGTGGAGTCGGGTATTGCAACCCTCGGAATGCCTCGGCCGGTGCACCCGAGACGCGGTCACAGATAGTCGAAGAAGCGGGTCCACCACGTTGGGGGATGCTCGGGCGGGTAGTAGGAGACGAGGTCGCTGACACCGTCGTATCTCGTCCAGAGCAGGTGCTCGGAGATGGTGATGTAGCCGAGTGCTTCGAGTTCGTTGTCGACCCGGTGACGGTCGGTGGCCTGGAAGAGTTCGCGTTCCTCGTCCTCGTCGTAGCTTCCGGGATTGCCCAACGTCACGGCTGCCAGGTTCCCGAAGTTGCTGACGGTCACCGTGATGTGATCCCCGCTGGCGGTGGCCGTCACCGGGATGGAGATCGTCCCGTGGTGGCTTGCGTCCTGGACCTGCCGGTCGACGGTGCAGGTGCACTGGAGTTGCTGGTCCAAGCAGGCTGCGAGTTGGTCGAACCGCGCTCGGACGGCAGCGTGATCGTAACCGTGGGGGAACTCCATGTGGTCGGGGTCGTCGAGTTGCCGGAGCAGAGCCCAAGCACTCTGGTCATCGAGGGACACGTACGTTTTCTCCTTGCTGGTGGCGGGTGGTTCGTTGGCTAATGTCGGCTGCGTAGGCGGCCCAGTCTCCGGCGGCTCGCTGCCATTTGACAGCGACGGTGATGTCGATGCCGAGGGTGCGTGCAAGGACTGCGGCGGGCAGTTCGGTCGCGAGCTGGAACAACGCGATTGAGCGGGCTTCCGCGAGCCGGATGCCGAGTCCGCGGAGTCGCTCTCCCATGGCCCAGGCGCTGATCGGGCGGCAGGGCTGGCCGCCGGGGAAGAGCCAGGGTGAGTCTGTCCGGGCCCTGAGCGCGCAGCAGCGCTTCCCGAACGACCTTGGCACCGTGGTCGCATCGGCACAGCCCTCCCGGGCAGGTAAGGGAAGAGGTGCCGCAGGTGGGAGCGGGCGTAGCGAATCCAGCGGTGTTCGGAGGGGAAACCGAGCAGGGCCTGCATCACGGACAGCGTGACCAGCTCGGCGTCGCCGAGCCTGGGCTCGATACCGACCTTGGGCCGACACGGGGCCAGGTGCGGCGATCCTTTCAGCAGGTCGTCGGTCTTCACGTACAGTGCGGTGGCGAGAGAGTCCAGATCTGGCGTCACAACCGACCTTTGGGCTCCCTCGCCCATGTCGTGCGTGCCGCCTACTCCGCCTGGAACGTCACCTCACTCACGTCCCAGAGGAACTCGCCGCCCAGCGGGTTCTCCGGCCATGCGGCACGGAAGTTCCGGACGAGGAATTCCACCATCCCGCAGTCGTAGCGGCCCCACAGCGAGCCGTTGCGCTGGTAGACCACGACCGGCCACTTGGCGGGATCGTCGTCCGACGCGTCCCAGCACAACATGTCCGCGGTGGCGTCGACCCCCCAGGTGATCAGCACCGGAGAAGTGCCCTCCAGCTCGGGTGTCTTCTCCTCCGTCTCCCAGTCGGCCTCGGCGTTCGCCGTCTCGATCACCATGCCGTCCCGCGGTGCCTGCTCCAGCGGGACCTTGGGCTCCGGCCTGCCGATCGACAGGTAGTTCTGCACCGCGCCGGCGCCGTAGACCTCCATGAAGCTCCGGAAGTCGGGCGGGAACGGCTTGCCCCACGACGCGGTGAGGGCGTCCCGGTCGACCGTCGTGCCCCCGTCCGTCGGCGGCGGCATGAGCCGCCGCAGGGCATCCAAGTCGGTCGGCTCACTCATCGGTACCTCGCTCTGTGTCCATTCGATCCTCGTCGGTCCGCGTCATGGGGTGCTCCCCGTGGGTGTCGGCACACCACCGCTGCTTTGTGTGCCTCTCGGCGGGCGTCGAGACACCCTTCGGGTCGGTGACCGACTTCAGGTTGCCGAAGGTGTCATAGCCGAACTGCCAGGCGCGGCCCTCCGTCCATGCAGAAGCCGCAGACCGGACTCGCGCCGCCTCAATGCCGGACACTGCCTGGCCAATAGACGGGACCCCGCCAGGCTTATCCCGGCGCCATTTAACCGCCCCGGTTTTGATGTCAGCTACTTGTTTCGACACTTCGTCAGCGGTTCGCTTTCGCTCGCCTTTCCGGTCCCCACCTGACGCCTCTTGGACGCCTTTTCCTCAACTCTCACCACGACGGTCTTCAGCCAACGCAGCTTGAGGTGGTTTGACGCCTCCCCCCGCAGGGCGACGCCGAAGGGCCACAAAACCTTCATCATCTGCACAGCACCGCATCAAGTGGGTCTACCTACACGAACCTCACTCTCTGCGCTCGTGGCGCACTTAAACGCCAAGCTAAGGCATGGGGCAACCTGCTCTGTTGACTTTCCCACCTTTCATGTGACCTTGTTCGGCATGTCGAACTGGGCCGGGTACGCATCCCTGAGCTCACCGGTCGGCGTTTGGCCTCGCGCCTTGTGGGGCGCGGCTGGGAAACCCGTGCCGGTTCGCGGCAACGGTCACCGTCAGGCCAACCGCAAGTAGAGCCAGTGCCGTCCATGGCAGCGCCTCGGGCCCTTCACGGTCCAACAGCATTCCGCCGACCACGCCTGCGCCGGCGATGCCGGCGTTCCAGCAGGTCACGAGGAGCGACTGAGCGATGTCCGAGGCGTGAGCCGCCGCGTCGGCGACGGCCGTCTGCAGGAGAGTCGCTGCACCGCCGAAGGACAGACCCCACAGGGCTGAGCAGGCGAAGAACAGCCAGGGTAGGTGGGCGAACATGCCGAGACCGAGCGCCGCGGTGCCGAACAGCGCGACTGCCGTGATCATCAACGGTCGCAGGTGCCGATCGATCAGGAGTCCTGTGATCCAGATGCTCGCGAGCGAACATGCTCCGAAGACCAGCAGCACCGCATCCACGCGGTCCTCGATCCGCGCCGCCGCTGCGAGAGCCGCGATGTAGGTGTAGAGGATGTTGTGTGCCAGGACGAACGTGCCCGTCACCAGCAGGACGGGAGCCACGCCCGCGACTCTCAGCACCCTGCCGACCGGCGTGGCCCAGGCACGCTCGCTCCGCCCCGGCAAGTCCGGAAGCTCCCGTAGCATCCAGGCGACCAGCATCAGGGCGAGCACACTCATCAACCCGAACGTGGAACGCCAGCCGATCAGTTGGGCCAGGAGCGTCCCCGCCGGTACCCCGACGGACAGAGCAACCGGTGTGCCGGCCATGGCGACGGCCATGGCTCGGCCGCGTCGCTCCGGGGCGACGATGCCGCGTGCGTAGCCGGCGAGCAGAGCCCAGAGCAGCCCCGCGACCAGGCCGGCGAGGAAGCGGGCGGCCATGGTGAGTGGATAACTGGTCGAGAACGCAGTGACCGCGTTGGCCACGGCGAAGCCGCAGATCGCCGTGAGCAGCAGGCGTCTGCGCGGCCACGAGGCGGTGGCGGTGGTGAGGGGGACCGCCGCCAGGACGGAACCGAGCGCGTAGAGCGTCACCGTCTGTCCGGCACGCGACTGGCTCACGCCGAGGTCCGCGCTCATGGCCGGGAGGACGCCCGCCGGGAGGGCCTCGGTCATGACGGTGACGAAACCGGCTGTGCCGAGCGCAAGCAGGCCCGCCAGCGGCAGACGGTCCGCTGACATGCGTGGGTGGAGGCCGGGCGAAATATGCAGCTGATCCATGGGGCTCATCGTCTAGGGTTGACATCAATGTCAAGGTCCACCTGACCCTGCCCCGACCAGACGTGAGGCTGCTCACATGCGCATCGGCGAACTTGCCCGCCTGACGGAGACCTCCGCCAGATCATTGCGGTACTACGAGCGTGAGGGGTTGATCACCCCGCGCCGCCAGACCAACGGCTACCGCGACTACGACGACTACCTCGTCGACCGCGTGCTCCAGATCCGCGGCCTGCTCGACGCCGGACTGCCCACACGGATCATCAAGCAGATACTTCCGTGCCTCGATGCCCCACGGAAGATCCACTTCGCGGACGCCACACCGGAGATGATCACTACCCTCGAAGGCGAGGGCGAGAAGATGACGCGCCGCATCGACTGCCTGACCCGCAACCGCGATGCCATCCGCGAATACCTCGCGGTGGTCAAGAGCCTCGCCTGACCACTCACTCGACACCAGACGGAAGCATGCCGTACGGCTCGGTTGACCTTGACACCTGCGTCAAGGTTGCAGGCTTGAGCCATGAACGACTCCGCCCTCTGGCACACCGAATTCGGCGACGGCACACCGATCGTCCTGATCCACGGCTACACCATCGATCACCGGCTGCTATTGCCGCTGGAGCCCGCCTTCACCGGCCGGCCCGGCTGGCGCAGGCTGTACCCCGACCTGCCCGGGCACGGCAACAGTCCGCGCCTGTCCGGCCCGACTTCGGCGACTACGATGGCCGACGCCGTCATCGACTGGATCCGCGCCACCGTCGGCGACCGACCCTTCGCCGTTCTCGGGCAGTCCTTCGGCGGGCAGATCGCCCGCGCCGTGACTGCGCGCTTCGGCGAGCAGGTTCTCGGTTCCGCGCTCCTCGTTCCCGTCGTCCGCTGGGGCGCCGAACGTACCCTGCCCGACAGCACCGTGGTCGAGCGTGACGACGCACTCCTTGCCCGCCTCGCCCTCGAAGAGGACCTTCAACTGTTCCGCGCCGTGATGGCCCGCCATACCAAGGAGAGCTGGGCTCTCTTCGAGGAGCACATCCTCCCCGGCTGGCGAGCGCACGACCGCCATGCCGCCGCCGAACTCGACGCGGACTTCCTCCTGCCGCAGTGGCCGGAGAGCCCTGGCATGGTCCACCACGGTCGGCATCTTCTGCTCACCACACGTCAGGACGCCCTCGTGGGCTGGCGTGACCAGCTTGCCCTGCTCGACCACTACCCCCGCATGACCGCTGTGGTCCTCGACGGTGCCGGTCACAACCCGCAGGTCGAGTGCGCACCGGCGGTCCGCGAGTTGATCGCAGGCTGGCTCGACACGCTTCCAAGACCGAACTGAAGGCCGTGACTCCGTAGATGTTCTGTCGTGATCCGCCGCGGCGCAGGACACTAGACGATTGGTTCCAAGGGGTGTCCGTGGAGACGTGAACGAGGGTGTCCAAGGTCGTTGTGTGACGAACAACCTGGACACCCTCGCGACCGCACAGCAGCCGGGCTACAACGAGAGTATCGGCCCTAGTTCCGCCATTATTCGGCATGCTCCGAGGCCAGTGCGGCGAGCCCCTGACTGAGATCGGCGATCAGGTCTGCTTCGTGCTCAAGGCCGACGGCGAAGCGGATCAGGCCGCCGGGGACTCCGGCCTCGGCAAGTTCTTCCTCGGTCAGTTCGTTCGACCACATCGCGGCGGGCCGCACCAGCGTCGAGCGGATGCCGCCCAGGCTGGGGGACCGCACCGTAAGGCGCAGCTTTGAGATGAGCTGCTCGGCCGCCGCCTGGCCCCCACGAAGTTCAAAGCTCAGCAGTCCGCCGAAGCCCCGCATCTGCCGCTTCGCGAGGTCATGCTGGGGGTGGCCGGGGAGCCCGGGATAGTTCACCGCTCGTACCGCGGGGTGACCGACCAGGTACTCGGCCACGGCCTGCGCGCACTGGTTCTGCCGCTCCGCCCGCAACGACAGCGTCCGCAGGCCGCGCAGCGCGAGCCAGGCGTCGAACGGGCTGACGACCGAGCCCACCATGGTGTGCGTTTTCCAGAGCCGTTCGATCAGCTCGCTGCTGCCGAGCACGATCCCGGCTTGCACGTCCGCATGCCCGGAAATGGCCTTGGTGACGCTGTGCATGACCAGGTCCACGCCCTGCTCCAGCGGCCTTTGGCAGAAGGGGGTTGCAACGGTGTTGTCGGCGAAGGTGAGGATGCCCCGGGCGCGGGCCAGCGCGGTGACCGCTTCCACATCGGTCAGCTGGAGCAGCGGATTGCTGGGCGTCTCCAGCATGATCATCTTGGTGTCCGGCGTGAGGGCCCGGGCGAAGGCATCGGTGTCGGTCTGGTCCACGAAGGTCACCTGGACACCGAAGCGGGGTGCGACATCCCGCAGCAAACTCAGCGTGCCGCCGTACATGCTGTGCTGGGCGACGACATGGTCGCCCTGGGACAGCAGGGCGACCAGGATCGTCGTGATCGCCCCCATGCCGGACGCCGTGGCCAGGGCTGCCTCGGCGCCCTCGACGGCCGCGACAACACGCTCCAGCCGGGCCTGCGTCGGGTTGCCGTAGCGCCGGTAGTAGCGCTGAGGCTGAGACTGCTCGTTGAGTGCGTCGAAGTCCTCTGCCGTGGGGGCCGAATAGTTCACCGCCTGATGGATGGGGGGCGCGACGCTCAGTTCTTCCGGATCGACATCGGCATGGGCAAGGAGTGTCTCAAAGGCCAGGAAAGAGTCCATGGCGCGAGCATGCCGTTCGATTGGCGTTGCTTTCGATATCCAATCAGAGCAACATTGGACTGCGTGGATGCCTCAACCCTGTCAGCTGGACTCATCAGTGGCTCAACTGGACCGCTCTACCAACGGCTCGCCGGAGGCCTGCGTGACGCCGTGCGCCGGGGTGAGGTCGGCGCCGGTTCCAAGTTGCCCTCCGAGCGCGACCTCGCACGGTTGTTGGGCATCAGCCGCACCACCGTGATCGGCGCCTACCGGCTCCTGCGCGAAGAGGGCCTGCTGGAAAGCGAGCGCGGCAGCGGCACCCGGGTCGTCGCCTCCGGCCACGGGATCGGTCCGGCGGTCCCCGCCGCGACCATGCCGTCGGCCAAACTGACGCACGAGCCGGCAGCCGGAGTTGTGGACCTGTCCGGATCAGTCGTCGCCGACACTGAAACGCTACCCCGCCTGACAGCGCACACCACCGACCTGCGCGCGCTGGTCACCGACTTCGGTTACCAGCCGCTCGGCCTCGCCTCGCTGCGGGCCCAGATCGCCGCCCGCTACACCCGGCTCGGGCTGCCGACCACGGCCGACGAAGTGCTCGTCACCAGCGGAGCGCAGCAGGCAATCAGCCTGCTGTTCACACTCTTCGGCCGCAATGCCGGCCTTATTGTCACCGAGAACCCCAGCTACGTCGGCGCCCTAAGCGGGCCCCTGCCGGGGGCGGGCGGCTTGGGCTGCTTCCGTCCGAGGACGCCCCCCGGGAGTCTCCGGACGGCGGCGGCTCGTGGCACCGGCGGGAATATTCCGCCGGGCGCACTGTGAGGGGGAGGACCCCCTCGCTCCGCGGTGCTGGCTGGCTACCGGGCGGCCCCTCCGCTGCTGCGCCCTATCGCAGGTCAACGCGTGTCCGCTTGGGGAATCAAGTGAGCAACTCTGGGGTCACACCGTGCAGAGGGGTGTCGTGATCATTGGTCCAACACTCTGCGGGGCGCGACCTGATGAAAAGCACAGACTCGTTCCTGTCGGATGAAAGGGCGCTGCAGGGCCGTGGATCTGGAACGTATTGCGCACGACCTGTACGGGCTGTGGCCGCAGGACTTCATCGACGCCCGCACTGAGTACGCGGCCGCCGCGCGGAAGGCGAAAGACCGGGCACTGGCCACCCAGATCACTGCGCTGCGACGACCCATCCTCGCAGCGTGGGCCAGCAACCTCCTCGTCCGCACCCAGCCTGACCAGGTGGCCCGGTTCCTGCGGCTCGGCGAAGGCCTGCGCCAGGCTCACGAACTCCTTGACCCGGACCAACTGCGCGAGCTGAGCAGTCAGCAGCACCGCCTGGTCGGTGAGCTCGCTCGGCAGGCCCGACAGCTCACCGTGGAGGCGGGCCACCCCGTCAGCGAGGAGGTGCAGCACGAGCTCGAGGCCACCCTGCACGCGGTCCTTGCCGACGCCGAGGCCGCACAGGAATGGGCCTCCGGCCGACTGGTCAAAGGGCTGACGCCTCCCGTCGGCTTCACCGCGACCGTCGTTTCCGGAGCGACGCTGAGGCCCACTCCCGCACCTCCGCCCGCGCCCGAGGCAGCGACACGCGCCGAAGACCGGCCGCGGGCGGGCGCTCAGGAGCGCCGGCGCGAGGAGGAGCGACGCAGGAAGCTCGCTCAGGCCCGCCAGGACGCCAAGGCCGCCGAGCAGCAGGCCCAGCAACAGGAAGAAGAACTCCGACGAGCGGAAGCCCAGCTTGAGCAGGCCGAGACGCTGCTTCAGGAAGCGGAGCAAGGGGCGTCCGCCGTGACCCGGCAGCTGGCGGCCGCACAAGAGGCACATGCCGCGGCCCGCGGCGAACTCGAGGCAGCACGTCGCCAGGCCGCGGAAGCCGGCCGTGCTGCTCGCAAGGCGCGCCGTGACGCCCAGGCCGCCCACACCCGGGCCGAGCGCTTGCAATCGGACCTGTGATCCGGCGGCTCGGTTCCGGGCCGGCCGATGCGATCAGGGACGTTCTTGCCCGGGGTGAGCCCCATGCCGAAGTCAGGCTCGGCGGGCAGCGAAGACGCTCGTTCCTCGACCAACGTCTCGCGATTGCTACCCGGCCGTGCCGCCAGAATGCGCCTGAGCGCTCCAGCTGGCGGTGGTCGCCAAGTAGAGCGCTCAGATTCAGCGGTGGACTTCCCACCGCAGTGGAGCTCGTTCAGGGAGAGTGCCATCGGACCGGTCCGGCGCGGACCCGTCCAGCTCAGAGGGCACGCCTTGTCATCCGAACTGGCCGGGCTGGTAGTCGCCGGCGGGCATCTGGAGCATGACGTTCCCGCGGTTGAAGGCGTTGATGATGGTGATGACACCCACCAGAGCGCCGAGCTGGTCCTCGTCGTAGTGCTTGGCGGCGTTCGCGCAGACCTCGTCCGGGACGCCTCCGGCCGCATCGGCGATGCGGGTGGCCTGCTCCGCGAGCTCCAGCGCCGCGCGCTCGGCCTCGGTGAACACCGTGGCCTCCCGCCAGGCCAAGCGGCGGGCGCCCGGTCTCGCACGACGCCGAGTTGTACAAGGAGCACAACACCGTGGAGCGGTGCATCAACACGATCAAGGACTGGAGGGGGCTGGCCACGCGCTTCGGCAAGAGGCCCGACAGCTACATGGCGGGGCTTCAGCTACGCGGCACGGTCATCTGGTTGCGCAGCCTCCGCCCCGCCTGATCACGGCTCCCTACAAGTCCTGGACCCGGCGGCCCGTTGCGGAGGCGAATCCCAGCCAGGTGTGACGGTTACCCGCCCAGCACCAGCCGACCTTGGGGGCGTTGCGGCGCTCGCGACCGTCGCGCCCGGTGCCGTTGCTGATCCACAGTGCCGGCGTGCGGGCGTCCAGGACGCTGTTGGCTTTGCGCAGCCGAGAGCCGATGGTCATGAAGCAGTGGTTGCGCTCCAGGACGGCGGGCTGCTGCAGCACCCAGTGGATGCCCTCGGTGAGCAGCAACGGGGTTCGGGCCTCCGCGGCGAGGGCGGGCAGCGCCTCGTCCGGGCTCCAGTTGGCCATGTGGTCGCCGCGGTTGAGGCCGGTGAGGAGGTAGAGCGGAGTGTCGGGCAGCGCGACCGTGTCAAGCGGGGCGAAGAGGTCGACATCGGGCATGTCAGTGACGACGAAGCCCGGTTTGCCGTCACGGCGGAGCAGCGGCGCCAGGGCGGAGGCGGGGGCCTGGTCCGGGTGAACAGCGAGCAGGGCGCCGTCGCCGCCCGCAGGGGCCTCGGCGGTTGCGGCGAAGGTACGAAGCACGACGGCAGGCAGCCCTGCTAACTCGTGCACCCCCAGCTCGATGAGTCGCTCGGCCTGCGCGCTCAGTGCCGGGAGTGCGGGGAGAACAGTGGAGGTGGCGTGCGTGGTTTCGGGCACGATACTCCCAGGGGTAGCGATGTGGATGGGCCCAGGGGCAACGAAGCGGCCCGCCGGAACGTTCCCGCCACTGCGGTGGGAGATGATGCCGGCGGCGCGGATGATCTGGTCACGTGCCGTGTTGAGCGCGATGGTGAATGCGGCACGGTCGGGGTCTATGTCGGGCCGGTGCAGGACTGCGTCACTCATCGCGGTGCGTAGTACCTGGTAGGCGACCAGGAGCACCCAGGTCTCCTGGGCGACGGCTGCCGGGTGGCGTCCGCGCAGGACTCTCCCGCCGAGGATGGTCGATTTCAGCTCGCAGTAGCTGGTCTCGATCTCCCAGCGCTCGTGGTAAAGCCTGACCAGGCCGGTCGCGGATGCCTTCCCGGACCTGGCGGACCGCCTCCCGCACGCCCCCGTTCCAGGGTGTGCTGTGCGCCGGCAGCACCCACTTCGCCCGCACCTCCCCGAGCCGGTCGAGCGACGCCAGCGCCTGCTCCCGATCATCGGTGAACGGCGCCGGCTGCGGCCCGCGCTGTCCGGTGAGTACGTGCCGGGTCGTGAGGCCGTCGCCGACGAACACCGCATCGGCCTCCCTGGCCCGCTGTCCCGAACTGGACACCGCTGCCGGACATGTCCGCGACTTCGGCGAGATCCTGACCGACCGCCTCGGCCCCACGCTCCCCGCCTGGATCGACGCCGTCGAGGCCAGCCAACTGCCCCGGCCTCGCCAACTTCGCCCTCCACCTGCTCCGCGACCTCGACGCCGTGACCGCCGGACTCACCCTGCACTGGAGTTCCGGCGGCACCGAAGGCGCCGTGAACCGCATCAAGAAGATCAAAAGGCAGCTCTACGGTCGCGCCGGATTCGAACTACTCCGCAAGATGATCCTGCTTCAGTAACCCTCCGCGACCGCTCCCCAAGATCTGTGCCAGAACCCAAAACTCGTGAACACGACCCGACCGTGGATCTGGGTGCCTCCCAAACCCGTGAGCAACTGACTTCACGACTCGGGCTCTGGCCCACATTGTCTGGAGCGGTTGCTCTCCGTCGCAGTATTGCCTCGGACAGGCGCTCAGTCGGCGACATCACCGGTTTTGCGCCGTGGTCGACGAGGCGCACAAGCATTGGGCTGGCATGTCGGAAGCGGCCAGTAGCCTCAGGCACCATGGGAATTCAGATCGATGTAGTGGCGGGTTACCCGATCAACGATGAGATGGAGAGGGTGCTCGGGCTGGCCGAGGCGGTCGGCGAGCCCGTCACCGTCACGTTCATGTGGGAGGGGCGTAAAGAGGCGGAGCGCGCCGTGCTAGTGCCCGCGGCCACGCTGGCGCTCTGGGAGCATTGGGCCCCCACCGCCTACCCGACGAGTGACGCTGGGGACGAGCACCGGGCTGAAACCGAAGAGCCGGAACTGGCCCACCCAGCGGAATTCGGCGCGTTCACGCTCTTTCGTCGTCGCGTAGGAGGGCGCACGGCGGTCGCTCGCGGAGGTGTGGTGGTCGCCGAGCTCCTGGACCCCAACGAGGCGCACTGGCTCCAAGAGCAGGCCCGCAATGTCCGCCAAGGCTTCATGGATCCGAAGCAGAAGGCGGCGTTCGAGGAGTTCCTCGCCCGACAGCCCTCCCTCGATGAGCAGTGACGCGCCGACTCATGCTTCGGCCGCGGCTTGTGACAATGGATCACCAGGAGTCATCCGGCGGCGCAGGCCTACTCGTAGCGGCGCAGCAGCCCCATGGCACCGGCCGCGAGGATCTGGGCGTCGTCCGAGGTCCTGTTCGCCGTGAAGCCGAAGGAGGCCCGGCAGGTGATGACCAGCCCGCCCGAGGAGGCCGCGTGCTGCCTTGCCTGCGCGATGCGTTCGCCCGGGTCGACCCCGCGGCGCTCACCGCCGCCGGTTTCACCGGGCTCACCACACTCCAACCCCACCCGGTGAGCGCGACCGGACCGGACGGAACCGTTGAACGCGAACAACGCCGCGCCCACCGCACCGCCCAGCTCGAGACGGTCCTGCCGCGACCGCCTCGTGCGGCTTTCGCCGTGGACGGCAAATGCCTGCGCGGAGCAGTCCGCCCAGACGGCAGTCGCGTCTTCGTACTGACCGCCGTGCGCCACCACGATGCGTTGACCGCTGATCTTCGCCGAGGACTGCAGCCAGATCCGCCGCCACCGCACCCCCGCCGTCATGAGCGCCCTGCGCGACCTCGCCCGCGCCACCCTCACCCTCCACGGGATTCCATAATCAAACCGGTCGAAAGCGACTCTCCCCGGGGCCCTGGGCCCGCCACAGGGCGCTCGTATGCCCGGCCCGGGGACGTTACGACACCAGGCCGGCCCCCTCCAGCTCGGTCAGCCGCACGGTGCACAGACCCCCACGCTCGGCCTTCACCTCCGTGACCTTCAGCTGCGTCCCCGGCGCGAGGATGTACTCCTCCTCACCCGTGAACGCGGAGAACCGCCGGATCCCCACCGCCCGCGCGGGCGTCACCTCGAACAGCGTCCGCCGGCCACGCCCGCCGAGGAACGCGCGGGCCACACCCAGCTCGGACGTGCACGACGACACGCCCCACCACGTCACCGTCCGCCCCAGCGGGTACTGGGACCGCAGATCCAGCGCCACACCACGCCACAACGGCCGCGTCTGCGCCGGCAACGCCTCCATCGCCGAGAACAGCAACCGCAGGTACGGCAGGTACGGCACCACGCGCTCGCGGTCCGACGAGCGCAGCACGGAGTTGATCTCGCGGTAGAAGCCCGACTCGCACGTGTACAGGTAGAGGGCCGAGATCGCGTCGGCCGACAAGGCGCCCACGGCCTCCCCGGACAGCGCGCCCGCGGACGCCGCCTCCGCGGCCTTCGTCTCCCCGAACCGGCTCGACAGATCGATGTGCCGATCCAGGTGCGCGAGCACCCGCGAGACCGGCTCGACGGCCTTCAGGAAGTCCATCAGCGGCGTCTCGAACACCCCGGTGACGGGCGGCAGGACGAGGCCCTCGTCCTTGACGCTGGTGAGCCGCTCCAGATACAGCTGGTGCAACTCCATCGTGGACGCGATGAATGCCCCCATCCGCTGCGCGACACCACCGTCCTCCGGCCCGGCCCTGCCCGTCCCCTGGTCCCAGCCCTTCCGTGGCAGCCAGTCGACCGGCTCGGCCCCCACCGCCGCCAGGGCGTCGTTCACCTGGGCGAAGTGGTCGCCCTCGCAGAACAGATCCCCCTGCGCGGCCGGATTGGCGTGGTCCAGGTGACGGACCTGCACCCCCGGGTACTTCTTCTCCAGCCGCTGGACGACCCTCTTCAGACTCCGGGCGTGCGCGCCCCACCAGGCGAACACCACCCCCCGGTCGTCCTCCTCCACCGCGTCCTGCTTCGCCCGGAGGATCTGCTCGGCCACGGGGCGCCAGAACGACGTGTGCCGATCGGTCGCCATCGCCCCGTCCGCGCTCGCCGTGAGGGACGCGTTCAGCAGCAGCACACCCTGGGTGAGCATCGCCTGGAACCACTCGGGCGGCTGAACCGTGTCCTCCTTCTTCAGCAGGGCGCGGACGTCGGCGATCGGGGTCTTCTTGACGATGCCGTACTTCCACATCGCGGCCGCCTTGATGAGGCAGCGGATGCTGACGACCCGGCCGAACTGGCTGTCCTTCCAGTCGTTGAAGGTGTTGTCGAACATCGCGATGCCGGTCGCGCTCTCCGCCCGCGGATAGGGATTCTGTCCGAAGACGACCACCTTCCACTTCTCCGGCGGATGCGGCTTCAACGCCTGGAACGTCAGCTCGCGCACCGGAACGACCTCCGGGCTGCGCTTCGGGCCGATGAAGTCGGCGGCTCCCGGCTGCGCCTCGATCACCGGTCCGAGCAGCGGCAGCCACGGCTCGCCGCCACCGGTGAACAGGCCGGCCAGTCCCAGCGGATCCCCGGCCGGGCAACCGGCATCGCCCGCGGCCATCACGTCGACATCACTCACGAGGGTGGAACTCCCGGTACTCGAACCGGACGCCTCCACGGGCGCCCCGGCATGCTGAACAGATGCGGCAGGGTCGTCGCCGGTGTCCGCGCCCTGGGCGGCACCGGCCTGCGAGGTCTTCGGGTCAGTGACGAAAGGAAGGCCGCTGGGGCACGTTGATCCGGACCCGCCGTGCGGACCCCGCTCCCTCGATGTCGTCGAGCTGCCCCAGTACGGCGGCCCGCAACTCGTCGTAGTCCGCGAAACCGTGGTCGTGGAAGAGGGTGTAGCCCGTCCACATCAGGTTGGCGCACACCTTCGCGGGCACCTGCCCGGTCTGCGCGCCCATCCCGACGAGGGCCACCGACCGGATGCTGCCCGGCTTCGCCCGGTTCTGTAGATGCACCGCCTGGAACGCGGCCGCGCAGGCCAGGGCCACGTCGTGTCGCTGACGTTCTGCGACGACTGGCGCATGGTGGGCGTCGAGATCAGGTACCGGGGTACGTCCGCCCCGGACGGAACGCACACCGCGCTGCCCACCGGCAACCGTCCGCCGAACCGGTCGCGGATCGCCCGCTGCACCCGCACCTGGATGCCCGCACCGAGGTACCGCTTGACGACGGCGTCGACCCCACCATCCATCCGGCCACGCTCGTTGGTGGGGGAGACCCAGGCGTCGGCGTCCACATCGAGAAGGGAACCCCACCTGATCTCGACCTCCGGCGTGTCCGCGAACGCGGACCGCCAGGCCGTCACCACCTCGTCGTTGACGTCGACCAGGACGACGCTCAACGCATGCCTGACACCCACGAATTCACCCCTCTCACCCCGTGATCTCGAACAATCCCGAAGCTACCGCGCGCCACTGACAACGCCGTTCGACAGAGTTGTCCGTCCTGTTGCAGCCCGGCAGGAATCTTCCGGTGGGCTACATGTGTTGGCTGCGGCTGAGACTGGAGATCGAGAGTTTCCTGATACTCGCCGACGATCTGCACTTCGGCCGAGCGGCTGCACGTCTCGCGCGCCAGGGTCAGCCAGACGATCCGGAGCCTGGAGCGCCGCCTCGGCGGCGGCCGCGACGGAGACAGACGGCGCGGCTGATGCCTTCACGTACGAAGCCGGATGTGGCGAGGACGTCGAGGGCGGGGGCGTTGTCGGTGTGGGTCTGTGCCGTGAGGCGGTATATCGGGAGTTCGCCGCGGGCGGTGAACGAACTCCACCTCGTCGCACTCGTCCAGGCCGGAGCCCGCTTCGAACGCGGTCACCTCGTGGAGCGTCCCGAGGCCATCGCGGTATGAACCGCCTCAACCGGACCAAGAGATCAGGGCGAGCAAGCCTGGCCAGATCATCGAGCGCCATCAGGCCGCAGCGGAGCTGAATCCTTTTCCGCTTCCGCCGCCTCTTGTCCATGGACCGGCCGCGCGGGCCGGTAGATACCAGGAGGAACGAAGCATGATGATCGCGATCATTGCCGTGGCCGGAGTACTGCTCGTCTGCATCTGCAGCGTGACGCTGCTCAAGCGGAGGAGCCGGAGCCGTGGTTGACCCGCACTGGTCATCGCGGCGGATCACCGATACGAGAAGGGCACATGAGCCGAAGCTACTCCTGGCCGGACGAGCGGCTGATCAAGGCTGCTCAGGACGGCGATATCACCTCTCTGACCGCCGTGGTCATGGAATCGCAGCCCCACGTGCGCAGGTTCGCACTGTCGCTGTGTGCCACACCGCAGGACGCCGAGGACGCGGCACAGGAAGCATTGATCATCCTCTACCGGAAGATCGGCACGCTCCGCGCCTCCGGCGCCCTGGCCTCCTGGATGTTCCGCATCGTACGCAATGAATGCCTGCGGCACCTACGACTGCTCACCTCGATGTCGGCCACCGAAGAGGCCAGCAGCGAGCCGGCACCCTCCGCGGAGAACGCGGTCCTGCGGCAACTGGACGCCGAGCGGGTCGCCGCCGCACGGCGACCAGCGGGCGTCGGCCAGCCTCGGAGCGAGTGCCTTTGCCGCAGTCTCACCCGCCCTCGCCCGGACGGGGCATAGGTTACGGCGTATGACGATTGTTCGAATCGGCGTGATGTACGACCGCGACTGGGCCCCGGAAGCGTTGCCGGGGTTCGCGCGAGAAGTCGAGGCGCTGGGGGTGGACGACCTCTGGGTGGTCGAGGACCTCGGGTGGAACGGCGGCGTGGCGGCGGCTGCCGTGGCGCTGGGAGCGACGAAGCGACTGCGGGTGGGCATCGGGATCACGCCTGCGCCGTTGCGCAGTCCGGCGTTGCTGGCGATGGAGCTGGCGACGCTGGCGCGGGTGTTCCCTGGGCGGCTTGTGGCCGGCATCGGGCACGGGGTGCCCGAGTGGATGGCCTCGGTCGGCGTCGCGGCACGTTCGCCGCTCGCGCTGCTGGAGGAGACGATCAACGCGGTACGCGCGCTGCTGCGTGGGGAGTTGGTCGAGCTGAAGGGGCGGGAGGTGCGACTGGACGGCATCCAGTTGGTACATCCACCCGTCGAGCCGCCGCCCGTGATCGCGGGCGTGGTGCGGCCTCGCTCACTGGAACTGTCCGGGCGAGTCGCGGACGGCACGCTGATCGCCGAGGGCCACGGACCGCATGATGTGGAGAGCGCGCGGGCGTTGATCCACAAGGGCGGAGCCTCCGCCGCCCACAGTCTGACGGTGCTCGCCTTCTGCTGCGTCGGAGACGACGCCGAGCAGGTGGCGCAGATACTGCGGCCCAGTGTCGAGGGCCACGGCGCCTGGCTCGGCCGTCCGCCGGAGCAGGTGTTCACCGTCTCCGGTAGCGCCGCGGACGCGGCAGAACGCGTCCGCGAGCTGGCAGCGGTCGGAGCCGGAACGGTCGTGTTGCGGATGGTCGGCCCCGAGCCTGTGCGGCAGCTCGGGACCGTGTTGGGCGCGCTTGCGCGCTAGCTGTCAACTTGAGAGGTCAGCTCCAGGTGGATGAACGGCCCGGGCTTCGTCAGGACACCCGGATCCGCTTCGGCTGCGGCGGCCAGTAGCGCATGCACGTCACGCTGCGGGTTGGTGGCAGCGGTGAAGTCGTAGCGCGGCGTGGGCCCGTTGTTCACCTCGTGGAAGCACCGCGGGAGGTAGAAGGAGACCACGTCCACGCTGCGGCCCCGCAGCTCACGCAGGTTGGGCGCCCAGTTCTCCCGCCGGAACCGATAGCCCGGGTACTCCCCGATGCCCGCCGGACGGTCACGCCGTCACGTCGAGCGGCTCCGGCCTTGTGCTTGCTGCCCGCGGCGATCCCCCAGCCCGCGGTCGCCACCGGCTGGACGGCCTTGCCGCTGGGCCCGGTGAGCAGCGGCGCCGTGGTCCACTGCTGCCGGCTGATCGCCTTCGACTCGCCGAGCGCCGCGATGACCTCCGGGTCCTGGAGGAGGAACGCCGTCGAGCCGTTGCAGAAGCCCGCGACCATCTCCGGGTAGCCCCAGGCGACGGACGATGGCGGCGACGCCTTCTTGAACAGGGCGAAGTACGTCTTGAGTGCGGTGAGCGCTTCCGGCGGCGAGACAGAGCGCCGTGGCGGTCTTTCTTCTGCTCAACACTGTTGTCCTACCGGTTCCAGGGGATCGGTGACGGTGATGTAGGTCAGGGATCTGCGGGGGCGACGGAGGTCACTGGGACATGGCCTGTGGGGCGCGGGCCCAGTCGACGAGCACGGGAACGCAGCGCTCGACGAAGTCCTCGAAGTCGGCGGCGGTGTTGTAGACGTGCGTCGACAGGCGGAAGTACCCGGCGCCGCCGAAGCTCGTGAACGCGGCCTCGACGCCCAGTTCGGCGGCGACCCGGTCGCGCAGCGCGTCGGCCGCGGCGTGGGTCGTGCCCAGACCGTCGGGGAGCCGTACGAGGCGCAGCGCGTTGACCGGCATGCCGACGTCCACGGCGGCGCCGACGCCGGTGGCCTCGGCGAAGGCATCAGCGATGAGGCGTTCCGCGTAGTCCGCGAGTTCCGTCATGTACGTACGGGCCGTGTCCCAGCCCCAGACGCCGTCGATGAAGTCGAGGGCGGTCGGGGCCGCGAGATAGCTCGTCGCGTCGATGGTGCCCTGGGTGTCGAAGCGGTGCGGGAACGGTTCCTCGGCGCCCCAGGAGTCGATCAGCGGGTAGAGAGCGTCCCGCAGCGGTCCCCGGGCGACCAGGGCCGACGTACCGCGAGGCGCGCAGCCGAACTTGTGCAGGTTGCCGATCCACGCGTCGCAGTCCAGGCCCGCGAGCGGGTCTTCGGCGAGGCCGGGCACGTGCGCGCCGTCGACGAGGAGCGGAATCCCGCGCTCCCGCGCCAGCGCGCCGATCCGCTCCACCGGCATCCAGCGGGCGGTGGCCGAGGTGATGTGGTCCAGGACGATCAGCCCGGTGACGCCGGTGAGTTGGGCGGCCACGGCCTCGTACGCCTCGTCCTCGCCGGCGTCGAGCGGGACCCGCGCGGTCCGGACGGTGCCGCCCCAGCGGCGTGCGAGACGGCGGGCGCCCATGGTCACCGCGCCGTAGCCGTGGTCGGTCACGACGATCTCGCCGCCGGGCCTCGCCGGGACGTTCGCGTAGACCACGCTCGCGCCACCGCTCGCGTTGGGCACGAGGGCGAGGTCGTTGGCGGGGACCCGCAGGAACGCGGCGATCTCCGTCCGCGCCGCCGCCACGCGTGCCGGGAGGGCCGGGAACCAGGTGCCGGGCGAGCGGTCCATCTCTTCGCGCAGCCGGCCCTGCTCCTGCTGCGCGATGAGCGGGACCGCCCCGAACGACCCGTGGTTGAGGTGCTGGTGCGCGGCCAGCAGCGACCACGCCTCGATCGCCGGCCGGCCGTCGGCCAGCAGCAGGGGGCGGGGCGCCATGATGACACGGGTCTCGCTCAGGTGGTTCAAGATCTCCCCTTGGCTTCGTCGACTCGGCGGACGCCACGGTCAACACATCGGACAGTTGCAGAAAGAGGTCTGATGACTTGCGTCCACGAGTACGAGCATGCCGCATGACCTGCGCAGACGGGGTTATCCCCAAGGGCACGGTCGTTGCCGAATGAGCCGGAACTCGAGCATCGCCGCAAAGCGTTCGTCGGGATCATTCAGGTTCAGTCGCGCGATTTCTGCCGCTCGGCGAAGGCGGTATCGGAATGTGTTGGGGTGCACATCCATGGCCGCAGACGCGTTCAGGGTGTTGCCGAGGTGGTCGAGCCACTGGGCCACGGTTTCCGCCATCGTGGTTCCGTGTTCTCGATCGTGGTGATGCAGCCGGGCGATGGGGCCGTCCAGCAGTCCGCCCTCATTGTGCAGTTGGTCACCGATCTCCAGCAAGAGTGCATTGAGTTGGACGTCGGCGAACATCGCGACTCGGCCGGCTGGTTCCTGGCGCAGGACACGTAGGGTTCTGTCCGCATCGTGCCGCGAGCGAGCGAGGTCGGCCGGATCGGATGACGAGCCGTCGCGACCGATGCCGATCGCCACTCCTCCAGGTCTGTCCCGTGCACGGTTGAGGAAATCGTTCGAAACCCGCTGGGCCATGGCCGTGACGTTTTCTTTTCCTTTCCGGATCGGCGCCGGCACGATCGCATAACACACGTCGCCGACCAATGCGGCAACCGCGCCGGGTGCCGCGACCGACAGGTGAAATGCGAAGGAGTCGGTGATCCGTTCCAAGGTCTGCCGTCGCGTTTGCCCTGAGACGGCAGTGTCGGCCGAGTTCCCCTTCGGGAGGGACAGGCCGAGCACCGTCACGGTCCGGTGCGCCAGTCCAAGACGCTCGATCGCGCCCGACGCCGGGGCGCCTCCCGTCAATGCGGTTGCGATGAGGTCCGCGCGAACCTGCCGGTCGATGTCTACACCGATACGGTGCCGCAGCAGCTGCAGCGCAACCACTTTCGCGGCATCGACGAGTATTTGCTCCTTCTCGTCGCTCAGAGTCCCAGGGACAGCCCCCCAGATCGAGCCGAGCACTTGGTCACCTGCTCGTACGGCTATCGCCACGCGCGGAAGACCTGGCACTCCTTCGATCTGCGGTGTGTCGATGAAGATAGGTTTCTCGCTGGCGTAGAGCCGTTTGTAGACGCCCGCTCGTTCCTGCGCGAGGCGAGCGTGCTGGGGGACGACACGTCCGAGAATCGTCTCGATCCGTGTTTGATCAGCCTCATTCTGGCGATCGGAGAACGCCAGAATCTGTGAGTCGCGATCTTCGATGGTGATCGGCGCGTCGAGCAGTGATCCGATCGCGTTGGCCAGGGCGAACGAGTCTTCCGCGGGCATTCCGGCCAGCAGTTCCTCGCCGCTCGCACTGCTGGAGAGCAGCGAGCGGAGCAGGACGACCAACTGTGCCCACGTTGCTCCTCCGGCGAGGCCGAGCAGGACCACACCGCTGCGTTCGACGCGAGCACGCAGCTCCGGCTCGAGATCCAGCGGCGCACGCACCACGAGGGCGGGCGCCTGGCGTGTGACCGCACGATCCAGCAAGGCCGGCAGATCTCGGACGTCGGCGGCGGTACACAGAAGCATGGCCCCGGGGCGAACCGGTACCTGTTCCCGCGGATCGTCGACGACGACGTCGGTGATCAACGTCGTTCCGTCGACGGTCCCCGCAAGAACCTCCAGCAGGGTGCCGGCGAGGTTGCTCACGACGTTGTCGAGCCTGGCCCCAGGGCTGGTCATGATCGGCACCCTTCGTTTGCTTCCTGCCGCACCCAACGGTACGTCGTTCGTGAATCCGCACCACACGTCGGTCGTGATTGGTGCGGCCGCACGATGCAGGCCGTGGTGACGTGCAGCACGCTGGTGCACATCGACACCCCACCCCCGAAAGCAGGCAGTGTTTACATGTTCACGACCCCATCCACCACCGGTACATCCGGCGACGCGCGGTGCGCTGTCTCCGCGTCGTCCATGTCGTCCATGTCGTCATGGGCGGAAAGCCTCGCCTCGCGGCCGCCGGCGTCATGAACTTCGTCGTCCTCGCCTCCGCTCTGTCGGCGTGCAGCGCCGGGCTGTACAGCAACGGACGCCTACTCAAGAAGCTCGCCGAGGACGGGCTCGCACCCAAGGTGTTCGAGAAGACCAGCCGTGGTCACGTGCCTGCGGCCGCCATCATCGCCTCCGGCACTCTGATGCTCGTCGGCGTCGCGGTCAACGCGATCGACCCGGAGAAGGCGTCTCGTACATCTCGTCGGTCGCCACCCTCGGGGGAATCTGGAGCTGGGATGTCATCGTCGTCTGCCACCTCGTCTACCGACGTCGCGTCGAACGCGGTGAGGCACCCGCGAGTACGTTCCGGCCCCCTTACGCCAAGCCCCTGTGCTGGGCCACCCTCGCCTTCCTCGCAGCTCTGACGATTCTCCTCGCGTTCGACGAGGGCCGGCGCATCGCCTTGTACGCCCTGCCGGTCTGGGCAGCGATTCTCATCGGCGGCTACCGGATGTCGTCGCGAAACGCCGCCCGCAAGGAGCACGTCCCGGCCCGGCACCGAGCGCGCTGTAAGCCCTGAGTCCATCCACTTGCGCTGACACCCTGCCGAGCAGCCACCTGAAGGAACAGCCGTGATTCCCGCCGCATACCCCCAGCTGCGTCTCGACGCCGCCGCCCTCGACCACAACATCCGCGTCATGGCCGACTGGTGCAAGACCCATGACGTCGCGCTTGCTCCCCACGTCAAGACTACGATGTCCGCTCCCATCATCGAACGACAGATCGCGGCCGGCGCCGTCGGCGTCACCGTTGCCACCGTCGACCAGGTCGCGACCGTGCTCGGCTGGGGACACAACACCGTCCTCATCGCGAACCAGATCGTCGATCCATTCGGACTGGCGCGACTTCGGGCCTGGCTCGCCGCCGAGCCGGAACGGAAGATCCGGTGCTTCGTCGACTCCGCGGCCGGAATCGCCGCAGCGAAACAGGTGTTCGGCGCGCACGGCCCCGCTCTCGAAGTGCTTTTGGACATCGGCACCCCGGGTGGCCGCACCGGTATCCGCGACCCGGAGCAGGCCCGCCGCACAGCGGAGCTCGTCCGAGCGGCTCCCGGACTCCGGCTCGTGGGAGTCGCCGGGTACGAAGGCGTCGCCCCGAACACAAGGACCGACGAAACGCTTGCGGCCGTGGACGAACACTGCCGCCGGGTCCGCGACGTCTACGTCGACGTCGCCGGACTCTTCGAGACCGACCGCCCCGTGTACTCGATGGGCGGATCGGCCTTTCCTGACCGTGTCGTCGACTTCCTCCCGACGGATGACGACGTTCCGGGCACAATCCGGTTGCTCAGGTCCGGTTGCTATGTCACGCACGATCATGGCGTCTACGCCCGCGTAAGCCCGATTCCCGGCCTCGTCCCAGCCCTGGCCGTGCGCGCGGTCGTCGTGTCCGCCGCCGAGGACGGCACCGCCGTGGTCGGAGCCGGGAAGCGCGACCTTCCCTACGACACCGAGACGCCGATCCTTCTGTCCGCCAGCACGGCGGCCGGACGGGACAAGTCCGATGTCCGCGGACGTGTGCGCGCGCTGTACGACCACCACACCGTGCTCTCCGACGCATGGAATCTTGAGGTGACGGATGTCGTCGAGTTCGGGATCTCGCACCCGTGCTCAGCATTTGACCGGTGGCCCGAGTACCTCATCACCAACGACCACGGTGATGTGATCGACGTCTGGCGCTCCGACTTCCGCCGATCGTCGATCGCCACAGCACTCAGCGAGTCGGCGAGAAGACTCGACCTCCGCTCCGAACTCGCCGAGCACGACGAGAACCTCGCCGCCGCACGCTCCGCGGACCGGGACTTGACGGCTCAGCTGAACCGCTGACGGGGGTGGGACCGGAATACGCCAGAGACCTGCCTTCTGCCAGCGGCAGAACACCGGCCCGACCGGGCTCGGCGATCACTACAGTCCAGGCTTATGACGACGGTTACAACGCGCACGGTCGAATACCCGGCCGACGGCCTGACGATGACCGGGCACCTCGCACTCCCGGCCGGTGTCGACCGCCGGCCCGCGGTCCTGGTCGGGCCTGAGGGGATGGGGCTCAGCGACGTCGAGCGCCGCCGGGCCGATGCGCTCGCCGAGCTGGGATACGTGGCGCTGGCCTTCGACCTCCACGGCGGGCGCTATCTGGGCGACCCCGGGGAGATGCTGGCCCGTTGCATGCCGCTGCTCGCCGAACCCGAGCGGATGCGAGGCATCGGCCATGCGGCGCTCGACGTGCTCCGCGCCGAACCGCGGACCGACCCCGACCGGATCGCCGCCGTCGGCTATGGCACCGGGGGCGCCATCGCGCTGGAACTCGGGCGCGGCGGCGTCAACCTGCGCGCGATCGGGACAGTCAACGCACTGACCACGGGCCGACCGGGCGAGGCGGCGCGCATTCGCTGCCCGGTGTGGGCCGGGGTCGGGTCGGAAGACCCGATCATGCCGCCCGCGCAACGGGACGCATTCACCGCCGAGATGCAGGCCGCGGGCGTCGACTGGCGCCTCGTGGTCTACGGGGGCGCCTTGCACGCCTTCCACCATCCACCGGTCGACCACACCGTGCTCCCCGGCGTCGGCTACCACCCACGGCACGCGCAGCGAGCTTGGCGCGACGTCGTCGACCTGCTCGCCGAGTGCCTGCCCGTAACGGAGTGATCTGGTCGGCAACTGCGATTCCGGACCGCGAACCACGCCGGTCGACCGTCACCACTTACCAAGCTTGGCCACCCACTGACCAGTGCTTACCGGTCACCACGGCGCTGTGCGGGCGGAAGCGGTAGTCGCAGTCGTTGGAGCGGACCTTCAGCTCGCCGGCCGGGATGATGAGCCGCTCGCCGGGGAAGCGGGCGGAGAGCCGGGCGCGGCGGGCCGGGGTGACGGAGTGGCCCACCACGCGCGCGTCCGTGGGAAGCGGCGTCGCCGACCGGATCTCACCCAAGAATGCGGCCAGTTCGGGCGAGACGGGGAGGTCGTGACTGCCGGTGTACCGGTGGGGCTTTCGGCCATGGGATCGCCCGGATGTTGACTGAGGGGTTGTCAGTGCAATTTCACATTACTATGTTACGGGTCACATGGCGTGGCCGGACCCTAGGTCACCGGCCATTTCTGCGCCATCCGCACCTTTCGCACCGCTGCACACCCCCACATCACCTCCCACACAGGAGCATTCGGTGTCCCAGCTCAGAACCGTGCGCACGACCCTGCTCGCCACCGCCGTCGCGGTGGCCTGCGCCCTGCCGGCCGCCCCCGCCGTCCAGGCGGCCGAAGCACCGGCCGGTGTCCCGGCGGCCTTCGCCGCGCGGCCGGGCCCGGCCGCACCCAACCCCTTCGACGAGGTCGAACACCTCGCCAAGGCCCCCCAGGTCACCGTCGCACCCGCCCCGGCGCCCGGCGGCCGGCCCGCGGGCCGTATCCCCGGGGCCGTCACTCCCGGGAAGGCCCCGGCCGCACCTCGTTCCACCGCCCTCGCCGCAGGGGTCCCCTGCACCCTCGACGGCATCAAAAACCTGAGCCCGGAGCAGTTCGCGGACTTCCTCGCGGACCCGGCCGTCACCGCCGACGGCTGTCTGCGCGACCTGATCTGGACCTGGGACGCACGTCTCGCGAACGTCATGTCGGACGCCCATGTCCAGGCGGTCTCCCGGCGGATATCCAGCCTGGCCGCCTCCCACGACGGCCGTAACGGCACGCACCTCGAGGAGATGTTCACCTATCTCCACGCGGTGGCGTACCACGACTTCTCTCGGAGCGAGATCGACGTCACCGACGCACCGACCGTCGACGCCATGCGCGCCGCGGTGGCCGACTTCGGCAACGCCGCCCGCACCTTCGACGTCACCCCGGCCAACGCGAACACCCTGCGCGAGGCCCTCTACGCGGCGAGCGCCCCCGGTCTGCGCCAGCACCAGCTCGGGCTCATCAAGAAGGTCCTGGCCACCATGGACCCGGGCCACACCGCCACCAACCTCGACAGCAACTGGGCCGGAGCCGCCCTCGCCGCGCTGTCCGTGAACTACCTGGGCGTCTACCCGGGCAACAACGACACCGCGTTCCATGCCGCGGTCGCCCAGGACGCCTCGTACCGGGCTGTCTTCAAGGCCTTCGCGGGATACGGCCACCTCAAGGGCACGGCCAACGCCTGGGTGGCGCGCGACGCGCTGAGTGAGTTCGGCCGCTTCGGCCAGATCGCCGCACTCAGGGACGAGACCGTCGCCGGCCTCGGCCAGGTGCTGGACACCGCCAAGTCCACCTTCGGCGCGGGCAGCGAGCAGTGGGCCAAGGTCGTGTCCTGGCTCAACTACTACGACGCGTGCAAGCCGTACGGCGTGTGCAAGGAGGACATCGACAAGCAGCTCTTCCCCTACACGTACGCGTACGACAACGGCGCCATCAAGGTCCGTACCGCACTCGACCGGGCCACCGTCGACCAGCTCTACTACGCGAGCAAGCGCGTCAAAGCGCAGTTCCACCGGGTGGTCGGCTCCGACCAGCCGCTCGCCGGGGACACCAACTCCACGCTGAACATCGTGCTGTACGCCTCCCGCGCCGACTACGAGAACTACCACCCGATCCTCACGGATATGGGCACCAACAACGGCGGCATCTACATCGAGCGCGGCGCCACCTTCTACACCTACCAGCGCCGGGTCCCGCAGGACTCCTCCCTCACCCTCGAGGAGCTCTTCCGCCACGAGTACGTGCACTACCTCAACGGCCGCTTCGCGGTGCCCGGCAACTTCGGCGAGGGCCCCTGGTACCAGGGGGACCGCACCACCGCCATGGACGAGGGCACGGCCGAGTTCTTCGACGGCGCGACCCGCGACGACGGCATCGCCGTCCGCAAGTCCCTGGTGCGCTCCGTCATCGACGACACGGCGGGCGGCCGCCCGCGCATGACCGTCGACCAGCTGCTGCACGCCACCTACGACAGGGACGGCTTCCGCTTCTACTCGTACGCGGGCACCTTCTTCGAGTTCCTGTGGACCGAGCGGCCCTCGCTGCTGCGGGAGATGTACGGGCACCTGCGCGCGAACGACCCGGCCGGCTTCGACGACTGGCGCAACCGGCTCGGCGCGGACCCTTATCTGCAGCGCGACTACGACCGCTTCCTGGACGCGCAGATCGCCAAGGTCGACCAGCTCTTCGTGCCCAACACGACCTTCACGCCGAACGGGCAGCTGCGCGACTCCTCGCTGGAGTCGGTGCGTTCCACCTTCTCCTCGGCCACCTGGAACAACCCCGACTGCGTCGAGAACGGCGACACGGGCAAGCGGCGCTTCATCTGCACCGGCAGGATCACGGCGAACCTGAAGGACTCCCGCAACCCGGACCAGGTCTTCAAGGACATGTCCGAGACGGTCGACTACTTCATCCTCGAGCGCGCCGGGGCCGCGGCCAACAACCTGGCCGACATGAACTGTTCCTTCGGCCCGGTCGAGATCTGGACCAACGGCGCCGCCGGAACGTCCAGTTACTCCTGTGACGGTCCGCTGCGCAGCTGATCGCGAGATCCGCGGTGTGAAACCCTTGGCGGGCACATGGCAATGTGACATATTACTGTCGTGCCCAAGAGACACTCCCTGGACGCCGTGATCGTCGGTGCCGGCGTCGTCGGAGCCGCCTGCGCGTACTACGCGAGCCGCTCCGGCCTCTGCGTCGCCGTCGTCGACCGCGGTCCCGTCGCGGGCGGCACCACCGGCGCGGGGGAAGGCAATCTGCTCGTCTCCGACAAGGAAGCGGGCCCCGAGCTCGACCTCGCGCTGCTGTCCACCCGACTCTGGCGCGAACTGCGCTCGGCCCTCCCACCGGAGACCGAGTACGAGCCCAAGGGTGGCCTCGTCGTGGCGCCCGACGAGGCCACCCTGTCCGCCCTGCGCACCTTCGCCGAAGGCCAGCGCGGGGCGGGCGTCGAGGCCCACGAGGTCACCACGGACCGGCTCCACGACCTCGAACCCCATCTGGCCCCCGGCCTCGCCGGGGCCTTCCACTACCCCCAGGACGCCCAGGTCCAGCCCGCCCGGGCCGCCGCCGAACTGCTGCGCGCGGCCGGCCGCCACGGTGCCCGGCTGCATTTCGGCGAAGAGGTCACCGAAGTCCTGACCGGCCCGGACGGCGCCGTTCGCGGCATACGCACCCCGCGCGGCGAACTCCTCGCCCCGGCCGTCGTCAACGCCGCCGGCACCTGGGGCGGACAGCTCGCCGGACTCGCCGGCACACACCTGCCGGTACTCCCCCGCCGCGGTTTCGTCCTCGTCACCGAACCGCTGCCGCGGGTCGTCCGCCACAAGGTGTACGCCGCGGACTACATCGCCGACGTCGCCAGCGGCTCCGCCGCCCTGCAGTCCTCCGCCGTCGTCGAGGGAACCCCCTCGGGGCCCGTGCTCATCGGCGCCACCCGTGAACGCGTCGACTTCGACCGGACTCTGTCCACCGAGGCGCTGCGCCGCCTCGCCGCCCAGGGCGCCGCCCTCTTCCCGGTCCTCGCGGACGTCCACGCGATGCGCGTCTACCACGGCTTCCGCCCCTATCTCCCCGACCACCTCCCGGCGATCGGCCCCGACCCGCGGGTGCCCGGCCTTCACCACGCCTGCGGCCACGAGGGAGCCGGCATCGGCCTGGCCCCGGCCACCGGGCTGCTCATCGCCTCCGTACTGCGCGGCGAGAGGCCCGACCTGGACCTGACCCCGTTCCGCCCGGAACGCTTTGACCGTCAAGGAGCCGACCGATGAGCCCCGACCCCTCACCGCAGGCGCTCGTACGGGCGGAACCGGAGGCGTCGTTCGAGGTCATCTTCGACGGCCGTCCGCTGACCGCGCTGCCCGGGCAGAGCCTCGCCGCCGTGCTCTGGAACGCCGGCATCCTCGCCTGGCGCACCACCCGGGGCAGCGGTGCGCCGCGCGGAGCGTTCTGCGGCATCGGAGCCTGCTACGACTGCCTGCTCACCGTCAACGGCCGCCCCAATCAGCGTGCCTGCCTGGTCCCCGCCCGGCCCGGCGACATCCTCACCACCCAGGAGGGGACCGGCCATGCCGACCTCGCCGTCTGAACCGACCGCGCCGACCGACCTCGCCGTCGTGGGCGCGGGCCCCGCAGGGCTCGCGGCCGCCGTCGCGGCGGCCGACCTGGGCCTGCGCGTCACCCTGCTCGACGCGGGAGAGCGACCCGGCGGGCAGTTCTACCGCCACCCCGCGCCCGGTCTCGGCGCCCGGCGCCCGGAAGCCCTGCACCACGGCTGGCGCGCCTTCGCCGGACGGGCGCACAGGCTGCGGGATCACCAGCGGTACGGCAAGGTCACTCATCTGACGGCCCATCATGTGTGGACGGTCGTTCGCGACCCGGACGGCTGGCGGCTGCACGCCGTCGCCGGTCCCGAGGAGACGGCCGCCACGGTCCGTGCCTCCGCGGTGCTGCTCGCCACCGGCGCGTACGAGAGGCAACTCCCCTTCCCCGGATGGACCTTGCCGGGGGTCGTGGGTGCGGGCGGCGCGCAGGCCATGCTCAAGTCCGGCCTGGTGCTTCCCGGCAAGCGGATCGTGGTGGCCGGCAGCGGCCCGTTGCTGCTGGCCGTGGCGGGCTCGCTCGCCGCCGCCGGGGCCCGGGTGCCCGCCGTCGTGGAGGCCGCCTCCTACACGGCGTACGCGCGTGAAGTCCCCTCCCTCGTACGCAACCCGGGCAAGCTCGTCGAGGGCGCCGTGCACGGAGGCGGCCTGCTGCGGCACTCCGTCCGACTGCTGACCCGGCACGCGGTCACCGCCGCCCACGGCAAGGACCGGGTCGAGGCCGTCACCGTCTCCCGCCTCGACCATGACTGGCGGCCCGTGCCCGGCACCGGCCGGCGCATTCCGTGCGACGCGCTCGCGGTGGGCCACGGTCTGGTCCCCCAGCTGGAACTGGCCACCGGCCTCGGCTGCGCCACGCGTCGCACCCCGGACGGCACCCTCGCCCTGGAACTCGACGGTGACCAGCGCACCTCCGTTCCCGGTGTCTGGGCGGCGGGGGAGACCGGTGGCATCGGCGGCGCCGAACTCGCCCTGACCGAGGGCGAACTGGCCGCCGCGTCCATCGCCCACGAGCTGCACGGCACGCCGTACCCGCGGGCCGCCGCCGGGCTCGCCCGGCGACGGGCACGACTGCGCGCCTTCTCCGACGCGATGGCCGCCGCGCACCGGCCGCGGCCGGGCTGGACCGACTGGCTGGACGACGCCACCGATGTGTGCCGCTGCGAGGAGGTCCCGGCCGGCAGCATCCGGGAGGCCGTGGCCGAACTGGGCGCGCGTGACGCCCGGGCCGTCAAGCTGCTGACCCGCGCCGGCATGGGCTGGTGCCAGGGCCGGATGTGCGGTCAGGCGGTGGCGTGTCTGGCAGGGGAGGAACCCGCGGCGGACCGGCGCCCGCTGTCCTGCCCGGTACCGCTGAAGCACCTCGCCGAACTGCCGCCCCCGGCGGAAGCCGGCACGGAGGACTGACGCCGAGAAGCCTGCGGCCGCCTCACCGTGGCGGCCGTGCGGGCACGGCGGGTCCTTGTGGCCTCCGCGCACCCCTAATAAAATGTCACACCTCACATGATGAGTAGGAGTCTCACGTCATGACCGCAGAGCCCACCGCCTCCCGCAACCACCCCTGGCGCGGAATCATGGTCGCCACGACCCTGCCGCTGCGCGACGACCTCTCCGTCGACTACGACGCCTACGCCGAGCACGTCGCCTGGCTCATCGCCAACGGCTGCGACGGCGTCGTGCCCAACGGCTCCCTCGGCGAGTACCAGACGCTCACAAGCGAGGAGCGCGCCCGCGTCGTCCGTACCGCGGTCGAGGCCGCGGGCGACGGATCCCGCGTGATGCCCGGTGTCGCCGCATACGGCAGCGCGGAGTCGCGCCGCTGGGCCGAGCAGGCCGCCGAGGCCGGTGCGGGCTCCGTTCTGCTGCTCCCGCCGAACGCCTTCCGCGCCGACGAAGCCGCCGTACGCGCCCACTACAGCGAGGTGGCGAAGGCCGGTGTGCCCATCGTCGCGTACAACAACCCGTACGACACCAAGGTCGACCTGACGCCCGCCCTGCTCGCCCAGCTCCACCAGGAAGGCAGCATCGTCGCCGTCAAGGAGTTCAGCGGCGATGTCCGCCGGGCCTACGAGATCGCCGAACTCGCCCCCGGCCTCGACCTGCTGATCGGCGCCGACGACGTCCTGCTCGAACTCGCCCTCGCCGGCGCGGTCGGCTGGATCGCCGGCTACCCCAACGCCCTGCCCGCCACCTGCGCCACCCTCTACCACGCCGCCGTCGCCGGCGACCTGGAGACCGCGCTGCCGCTCTACAAGTCCCTGCACTCGCTGCTGCGCTGGGACTCCAAGACCGAGTTCGTCCAGGCCATCAAGCTCTCCATGGACATCGCGGGACGCACCGGCGGCGCCGTCCGACCGCCGCGATTCCCGCTCACCGGCGCGCAGGAAGCGTCCGTGCGCGCCGCCACCGAGAAGGCACTCGCCGAGGGCCTCAAGTAGTAACAACCGGCCGAGAAGGGGACTTCATGCGTACCCGTCACGTCTTCCATGCCGTCGACTCGCACACCGAGGGCATGCCGACCCGCGTCATCACCGGCGGCGTCGGTGTCATCCCCGGCGCCACCATGGCCGAGCGCAGGCTGCACTTCATCGAACACCTCGACCACATCCGCACCCTGCTGATGTACGAGCCCCGCGGCCACTCGGCCATGAGCGGCGCGATCCTCCAGCCGCCCACCCGGCCCGACGCCGACTACGGCGTGCTCTACATCGAGGTGTCCGGGCTGCTGCCGATGTGCGGCCACGGGACCATAGGCGTCGCCACCGTGCTCGTCGAGACCGGCATGGTGCCGGTCGTGGAACCGGTCACCACGGTCCGCCTGGACACCCCGGCGGGACTGGTGAGCGTCGATGTGCGGGTCGAGGACGGTGCGGCGAAGTCCGTCACTCTCACCAACGTCCCGGCCTTCTGCGTTGCGCTCGACCGCAAGGTGGAAGTGCCGGGACACGGCACGGTCACCTATGACATCGCATACGGCGGCAACTTCTACGCCTTCGTCCAGCTCGACTCCCTCGGCCTGCCCTTCGACCGTGCCCGCAAGGACGACCTCCTTGCCGCCGGGCTGGCCATCATGGACGCGATCAACGCCACCGACCGGCCCGTCCACCCGGAGAACCCGGAGATCAGCGGCGTCAAGCACGTCTATCTCGCCGCCCCTGGCTCCGATGCCGTCCGCTCCCGGCACGCCATGGCCATCCACCCGGGCTGGTTCGACCGTTCGCCGTGCGGTACGGGCACCTCGGCCCGTATGGCACAGTTGCACGCCCGCGGCGAGCTCCCGCTCGGCCGTGACTTCGTCAACGAGTCCTTCATCGGTACCGAGTTCACCGGCCGCCTGATCGAGGAGACCACCGTCGGCGGACTGCCCGCGGTCGTCCCCACCGTCACCGGACGGGCCTGGATCACCGGCACCGCCCAGTACTTCCTGGATCCGAGCGATCCGTTCCCCGGAGGCTTCCTGCTGTGACCGTCGTACGCACCACCGATTACCACACCGCGGGCGAACCCTTCCGCATCGTCTCCGAAGGGCTGCCGGCGATCCCCGGCGACACGGTCGCCGAGCGCTGCGCCAACACCATCGGCGCCGGCGGATCCGGCACCGCCCCCCGTTCCGGCCCGCTCGACGACATCCGCCGGCTGCTGGTCCAGGAACCCCGCGGCCACGCCGGGATGTACGGCGGGTTCGTCGTCCCGCCCGACGACGACGGCGCCCATCTCGGCGTCCTCTTCTGGCACAAGGACGGCTTCTCCACCGCCTGCGGACACGGCACGATCGCGCTCGGTGCCTGGGCGGTGGACAGCGGACTGGTCGCCGCGCCCGACGACGGCTCCGTCCAGGTCCGTATCGACGTTCCTTCGGGCCGGGTGTCCGCCACCGTGCACCGCGCGGCCGGGCGCACCACCGGCATCACCTTCCGCAACGTCCCGGCCAGGGTGGCCGCCCGCAAGATCCCCGTCGCCACCAGCCGGGGCATGGCCGACGTCGACATCGCGCACTCGGGAGCCTGCTACGCCTCGGTGCCCGCGGCGCAGCTCGGCCTCGACGTGAACGTCGCCTCGCTGGACGAGCTCGTGCGCGCCGGCCAGGAGATCCGGGCAGCGCTGGCCGGCCACCCCGCCACCTGGCACCCCGACAGCCCGCTGCTGTCCGGCGTCTACGGCGTGATCCTGTACGAGGAGCTGCCCGACACCCCCCTGGGCCCCGCGCAGTGCAATGTCACCGTCTTCGCCGACGGCCAGATCGACCGGTCGCCCTGCGGCTCCGGCACCTCCGCCCGCCTCGCTCTGCTCGCCGAGGACGGCAGGCTGCGCCCGGGCGACACCCTGCACCACGAGTCGGTCATCGGCACCGTCTTCACCGGCCGGGTCGTCCCCGGTACGGGCGAAGGCATCGTCACCGAGGTCACCGGCACCGCGCACCGGACCGGGGAGCACACCTTCGTAGTGGAGCCCGGCGACAGCCTGGCGACCGGATTCCTGCTGTGAGGGGCCGGCCGTGAAAGACCTCCTGTTCATCGACGCGGACGACATCGCCCGCGCACTGTCCCCCTCCGCCGCGGCCGACGCCGTGGCGGAGGTCCTGAGGGCGGGCCTCGACCCGGAGACCTGCCCGCCCCGCGCGGGCGTCCCGGTACCGGCGGGCGAGTTGCTGCTGATGCCCGCCGCCGCCGGGGCGTACGCGGGAGTGAAGATCGCCGGTGTGGCCCCGGACAACCCCGGGCGCGGGCTTCCCCGTATCACCGGCGGCTACCTGCTGCTGGAGGGCGCCACCCTGATGCCTCTGGCGCTCCTGGACGGCGCCGCGCTGACGTCGCTGCGCACCCCGGCGGTCTCCGCCGTGGCCATCCGGCACCTGGCCGTACCCGACGCCGAGCACCTGGTGCTCTTCGGCGCCGGTCCGCAGGCGTACGGCCACCTGGAAGCGGCCCTCGCGGAACGGCCGTTGACCAGGCTGACCGTCGTGTCGCGTACCGCGGCGGCCGCCGAGGCCCTCGTCGCGCACGCCCGTACAGCATTCGGCCTCGACGCCCGCACCGGAACCCCGGCCGCGGTGTCCGGCGCCGACCTGGTCCTCTGCTGCACCACGGCACGCGAGCCGCTCTTCGACGGACGACTGGTTCCCGAACACGCCACCGTCGTCGCCGTCGGCTCGCACGAACCGGAGGCCCGCGAGACGGACACCGCGCTGGTGCGCCGCTCCCGTGTCTTCGTCGAGGCGCGCTCCGTCGCACTGCGGGAAGCCGGAGATCTGATCATTCCGGCGCGTGAAGGGGCCCTCGCGCCCGACCGGATCGCCGGTACACTCGCCGATCTCGTGTCCGGCCGGGTCTCCCCCGGACCCGGTGGCCCCCGCTTCTTCAAGAGCGTGGGCATGGCCTGGCAGGACCTCGCCGTCGCGGCCGCGGTCCACCGAGGCCTCGAGCGGACGCCCAGCGCAACGTGACATTGTACGCTGGGTGCCCGGCGAACACTCGGAGGAACAACCATGGGCGACCTGAAGCAGCGCACTCTGATCACTGCCCGGGAGCGGCTGCGTGACCAGGTCGCCCAGGCCCTGCATGCCGCACTGATCGCCGGCGAACTGCGCCCCGGCCAGATCTACTCCGCGCCCGGCCTCGCCGCCGACTTCGGCGTCTCGGCCACCCCCGTGCGCGAAGCGATGCTCGACCTCGCGCGCGAGGGGCTGGTCGAACCCGTACGCAACAAGGGCTTCCGAGTGACCGAGTTGAGCGAACGCGACCTCGACCAGTACACCGAACTGCGCGCCCTCATCGAGGTTCCCACCATCGGCAGGATCACCGAGAAGTGCTCCCGGGACGCGATCGAGGACCTCCGCCCCCTCGCCCAGGCCATCGTGGAACGCGCCCGCGAGCACGACCTGATCGGCTATCTGGAGGCGGACCGCCGCTTCCACCTCGCCCTCCTCGCCCTGTCCGGCAACGACCGACTGGTCGAGACCGTAGGCGATCTGCGCAAGCGCTCCCGGCTGTACGGCCTCACCGCACTCGACGAGCGCGGTGAGCTGATCTCCTCCGCCGAGGAACACCTCGAGCTCCTCGACCACATGGTGGCCGGTGACCCGGAGGCCGCTATGGCCTGCATGGCGCGGCATCTCGGGCACGTACGTTCCGTGTGGGCACAGGACCACGACGAATCGGTGTGATCGGGGCCTCAAGCGGACCCTCGGCAACCGGTGGTCGTCCCCGGGACCTGCGGCCGTGCCCAGACCGGGCAACCCCAGAAGGACTTCCGGAGCTGACCACTATGGCTTGCGTGCGACTCCGCCGAACATCGCCACCTCGTCCGGCATGCCGGTGACACCCGTCTCGGGGCGCCAGCGGTTGCACGACACCACTCCGGGGTCGAGGAGTTCCAGGCCTTCGAAGAACCGAGTGACCTGGCCAGGAGTGCGTTGGGTGAGCTTCGGAGTGCCGTGCTCGTTCCAGAACGCCACTGCCGCGTCCACATCGGGCATGGCCGGATCCTTGATCGTGTGAGAGAGGACCAGGTGGCTTCCGGACGGCAGCGCATCCATCAGGCGGCTGACGATGCCGCACGCCTCGGCGTGGTCCTCGAGGAAAATCACCACTCCGAGGAGGATAAGTGCGACAGGCTCACTGAAATCCAGTGTCTTCGCCGCGTGTTCCAGGATGACGTCGACGTTGCGCAGGTCCTCGTCGAGGTAGTCGGTCTTCCCCTCGGGTGTACTGGCGAGCAGGGCACGCGCGTGGACGAGCACCAGAGGGTCGTTGTCGACGTAGACGATGCGGGATTCCGGCGCCAGCCGCTGGGCGACCTCGTGGGTGTTGTCGGCCGTCGGCAGGCCGGTACCTATGTCGAGGAACTGCCGGATCCCGCAGTCGGCAACCAGGTACCGCACCGCACGCCCGAGAAACAGCCGATCCGCCTGAGCGTAGTCGCCGATGCCCGGGTGCAGCTGGCGGATCTGGTCACCGGCTGCTTGGTCGACCGGGTAATGATCCTTGCCGCCCAACCAGTAGTTCCAGATCCGGGCCGTATGCGGCTGCGTGGTGTTGATCCTGTCGAGCTGCTGGGACACATCGGAAGGCGTCGACTGCTCGGCCACGGGGTCTCCTCATGAGAGTCAAGCTCACTTCAAGGTCAACGCGCAGCCTACCTAAGCGAGTTACACCTCGAGATCGCAACCCTCGAGCGTGTGCCGGGGCACTGCGGGTCCTGTTTGCGGAACGACCCGCGCGGCTTCCCCTGCCAAGGCCGAGCCGACCCGCTGCCACACCGCCGACCTGAAGGCCGGCTTCGCCATGGGGGATGACGCGAAGCCGGAGATGGAGCAGACCGAGAAGCAGACCCAGGTGTACATCTGGTTCACCAACCAGATCCGAACCCGAGTTCACCAGCCGGGCTACGGACCGGAAAGCGGAAGGGCCCCACACCTGTGTGACCCTTCCGTGCCTGCTGAGGCCTACTACTTGGTGAAGTAGAAGTACTTCCAGGCGCCGTGGGTGGTGGAGTTCACGGTGTCGCCGGAGGAGCCGTTGACGTACGAGGAACGCATGCGCATCCGGTAGCCGGTGTCGTGTGTACCAGTCAGGGTCACAATGGACTTGCCGTTGGTGCCGAGCGCGAAGTATTGCGAGCCCGCGTCGTACCACCTGCCCTGGTAATAGATCTCCAGGTTCAGCTTCTGCGAGCGATTCTTGTAGTACGTCATGGTCGTGGTGAAGACCGGGTTGGTCGTCTTGTGGAAGTACGCGTACGAGGTGGAGCCGATCTTCGCCGTCTTGTACTGCTTGGCGATCGTCGTGGAGACCTTCACCTTGGCGTAGGCCGTGGACTTCACTGTCTTGGAGGCCGAGCGGGCGTCACCGGCGAAGACCGCCGTGACCGTGGTGTCTCGGGTCATGTCCACCGTGGCGGACAAGTTGCCCTGGGAATTGACCGTGCCGGTCTTCACCAGCTTCTTCGGCTTGTCCGAGCCGAACGGGTCAGCCCAGATCTCGACCGTGCGGTTCTTGTACGTGGACCCGAGGTGCGCGGTGAACGAGACATCGGCGCCGTAGGAGTACAGCGCGCCGTTGTGGTTGAGGGTGAGGGAGGTGGCGGTGCGCGACACGGCGACCGTGTCCTTGCCCGACGCCGGTGCGTGGGTGGCATCGCCAACGTACTGTGCGGTGTAGGTGACGTTGCCGCCGGCTGGCGGCACGTCGGTGAAGGAGAACGTGCCGGAGGAGCTGACTGTCTTCGCACCGAGTGACTTGCCCTTGGGCGAGTCGATGTCGGTGCGGGTGATGGTGACCGTCGAACCGGACGGGAAGGACGTGTCCGAGGTCAGCTTGCCGGTGGCACTGAGTTGCTTGCCGCGGGTCGCCTTGGCCGGTGCCGAAACACTCACCTTGACCGGGTAGCGAGTCGCGTTGTCGAGGACACGCAGATGGGCACCGCTGTTGCCGGACGCGATGGCGAACAGCTTGCTTCCGTCGGGGGCCCAGGCGAGCCCTTGGTTGGCGATGGTGTCGCCGCCCGATGCGTTCAAGTCGTACGTATAAGTGCGGTAGGGCGTCTTCCCACCGGGCTTGAAGATGTAGATGTCCTTGTCGTACCAGCTGAACGTGGACAGGGCGATCGTGCCGTCCGGTGCGATCGCGGCGGAGTTGGGGCTGCCCGCATCGACCGGGTAAGCGCCGGTGCGGCTGAGGTCATCTGCATTGATCGCGGTCGCCGCGTAGGGCGATTCGCCGGAGGCGGCGACGATCTTCTTGGCGTCGGTGCTGAGCGCGAAGTCGTTCATGTAGTTCGCGGCCTCGGTCGGCATGCCCTGCTTGCGCAGCACGGGGGCTCCGGAGGACACGTCGTACACGGCGAGGCCCGACCAAGTTCCGTGGGTACCGATCACGAGAGTGTTCCCGGCTGACTCCAACTCAGGGGCGTCGTAGAAGCCCAGGTCAGGGAGTTGGTCGAGAACGATCTCGGGGGTGCTTTGCGCGGGGTCGAACGATCCCAGGTGGTGCGACGGCTGTTGCCCGTACATGAACCAGACCCGGCCGCCGGCGACCGCCAGGGTCTGCGGGTCGGTGTTCTCACCGGTCAAATAGCGTGCGGCCGCGGTCGAGGTGGACGTCTCGATGGCAACGACGGCGTCGTCACCCGGGACGGCTGCGTAGACGGATCGGGAGTCGGGCGTGATCGCCAGGTCCCGTACCCCGGAGAGATTCGGGACAGTCGCCACGAGTTTGCCCGCGTAGTCGGTGACGACGACCTTGTTGCCGGCCGGATCGCTGATGTACACCCGCTTGTGGACACCGTCCACGGCGATGTCGCCGTACGAGGAGATCGAGAGAGCCATGCTGGAGTCCGCCGCAGCAGGACCCGCGGCGCCCGCGGCCATGGCCGTCGAGCTGAAGAGGACCGCGAGTGCGGTCGACACGGTGCGCATGCGCACGTTGATTCGTACCCCCACAGAGAAGCCCGATGGACACACCGGGTGATGAGTCGGGCCGCGCGACGCCCGCACGCCATCTATGTGAAGACAGCGTGAAGGGCGCGGCCGCAGGCGCAGCGTATGCCATCGCTGTGACAGTTGGGGAGGGGGTTTTCCGGATCTTCCGTGTCTTCCCCATTGTCCGCGTACTTCGCGTGCCGCCTGCCCGGCCTTGGGAGTTCGTTTCTCTCGGGGGACTCCGTGCTCTCTTGACGTGCTCCTGGCCTAAAGTCCAGGGATTCCGGCCTGGGTCGTCTGACCCTGAAGCGGAAGTACAGCCACACGCAGTGGGAGATGACCTCGACCGGGTACCGGGGCCCCTTGTACGACGGCGACGGACCCCCACGGACAACCCCCTCCACCATGATCAACTCGAAGATCCTCCCACGCCATTTGCCAACGTGACAGTGCCTCGTGCGCTGTGCCGCACCCGGCAGCATGGTCCATTACTCCGTCCTGTCATCATGACCACGGCGCGGGAGCGGCGGCGTCGTGATCCGCATGAGGGCATTTACCTTCGGCCGGTGCTACGTCCCCTCGCTCCGATGTCCGCGAGCATGCCGGGTGCAAGACGCGCCCGCCTGAGACAGGAGCCGTAATGGCACTGAAGATACGCAGACCGAAGACTGTCGCCGTGACGCTCGCCGCCACTGTGGCCGCGGTCGCGTTGGGCACCGCCCATCCCGCGACCGCCGCCGGGTACACAGCGTCGGCAGGGCCGTGGAACACCGCCGTCGCCCTGACCGGAGCGGACGACCAGCAGACTCTGGTCGATGTCCAGGTGGCCGGTGACGGCACCGCGTTCGCGCTGTGGCGGGACAAGGCCGCCGGGGCCACCAGTTGGGACTTCCAGGCCGCCGTCCGGCCCGCCGGCAGCGCGATGTGGAGTGCGCCGCACACCCTGGCGACCGGACGTGACAAGAGTTCCCCGGCCGTACTCGCCGTGAGCGCTGCCGGGCGGGCCGTGGTGACCTGGCTGGACGGCAGTGGTGCGGACGGTTCGCTGGTCGCCCTCGCTGCCGGCTGGAACCCGGCGACGGCAGCCTGGTCCGCTCCGGCCACGCTCGCCGCCTGGGACGGCTTGGACATGTCCACGCCCCGCCTGGCCGCGGCGGCCGACGGCACCTTCACCGCCGTATGGGACCAGGGCGACGGAAACTGGAACTACGACGTGAGGGCCGCCACCCTTGCCCCCGGTGACCAGGTCTGGTCCGCACCCCGGACGCTGGGCTCCACCTCCACCGGATCCATCTGGAGCCTCGACCTCGCGGTGGCCCCCGGCGGCGCCGCCACCGTGGTCTGGAACGAATTCAGCCGCTCCACCGGCGACCACACGCTCTCCACTGCCACCCGCGCCTCGGCCCAAGGCAGTTGGAGCAGCGCATCCGCGCTGCCCGGCACCGACGCCACGTCCAGCAACGTACAGGTGGCGATGGACGCCAAGAACGCCACCACCGTGCTGTGGCGCAGCAGCGCCGACGACCTCAAATCCGCCACCCGCACCATTCCTTCGGGCGGCTGGGGTGCCGCTCAGACCGCCGTTTACGCCATCAACTACAGCGACGGCAGCGAACCGCTGGCCGCGCCCAACGGTGACGTCACGTACGTGTGGACGGGCTGGAGCAGCACCGCCGGTACCCCCGTTGTGCAGACCGTCACCCGTACCGCGAGCACCGGGACCTGGTCCGCGCCGAAGACGCTGTCCACCGGCTACGTCAACTGGCAGGTGGACGCCTCCATCGGCGCCGACGGAACCGTGCAGGTCGTATGGCCGCAGGTGCCGGGCATCGACAACGGCAACGACAACTACCTTGAGTGGGCGGTGCGCGCCGACGGCACCTGGAGCAAGGCCACCGCTCTCAACAGCAGCCCCGTCGCCGCCGTCCCCAACACGGACGCCCTCGCCGGCGAGGTGGCTGCCGGACCGGACGGCCGGGCCACGGTGCTGTGGCGCAAGGCCGAGTACGCCGGCGGCGGCAGCTACACCTCCCAGGTGTGGTCCCAGTCGCAGACCCTGCTGACCAAGCCGCGGATCACCACCAACGCGGCGGTGAGCGGAACGGCCCGAACCGGCTCCACCCTCACCTGCTCCGCCGCCTGGAACGGCACCAACACCAAGGCCACCTGGTCCTGGCTGCGCGACGGCACGGTCGTGTCCGGTGCTACCGCCAAGACCCGCGCCCTCACCTCTGCCGACTACGCCCACAAGGTGTCCTGCCGGGTCACGGTCAGCAACGGCGCGGGCTCCGTCGCTTCCACCTCCCCCGCGCTGAAGGTCGCGGTCGGCCCCGCCCTGAAGGCCACCACCGCGCCGTCGATCTCCGGCTCCGTCAAGGTCGGCTACAAGCTGACGGCTGCCCGCGGCACTTGGTCACCGTCCGCCACCTCCTACACGTACCAGTGGAAGCGCAACGGCACGTCCATCAGCGGCGCGACCAAGTCCACCTACGTCCTGGTGAAGGCCGACCGTGGCCAGAAGATCACGGTCAAGATCACTGCCCACCGCAACGGCTGGACCAACGGCACAGCCACCACAAAGCCCGTCACCGTGCGCTGACCCGACGCGGGCCGGTTCCCACCGGCCCGCGTCTGCCGGTCCGGGACCCGGTCGACTCAGAGGTGGTGGTGGCCGGCCTTCAACTCACCTATGAGAGGACGTTCCGAGAGGGCGTTCTGAGCTGGTATGCCCGATTCTGACGTTGGCTTGGGTCAGGCACCGTCTCTGGCAACCACGCGGTCCTTCGCCAGCTTCTACAGTGTCCCGAGATGAAGGGGCCGAGCGGAGCACGGCAGAACAGAAGGGTTGACGCGCGGACGTGGTGCAGATCGAGCGTTTGGCTGACCTGAAGCCCGTTCACCAGCGCCAGGCCGCCGCTCTGGCCCTATGGCGGTGGCGTGCGCCGGTACTCGGGTTCGCATTGGATGCGGATTGGGGCGTCGACCCGTATGTGCTGGAGTCGCTGTTCCGACTGGCAGCAGAACCTGCTGGTGAACAGTCGAATCACGCATACGGCCAAGCAATCGCCGAGCTGTGCACGGCCCCGCTCTTCGCGTCCGAAGTCGACCCGGACACGGTCCAGCTCGTCCAATTGGAAACCATCGGGGGCTTGCTGGTCTTCGGTGAGTTGCTGGACAAGCCAGCCCTGGACGAAGTCGAGCGAGTAGTCGAAACGTCGTCCGGCCTGGCGAACTACCTCGACGGTCTCGTCGAGGGCTCGTTCTACTCCCACCCCTCGGAGGAAGCCCACCGCCAGTATCTCGCCAACCTGGCGGACCCGACGAGCAGCGAGGGCTATTTCGCCTCACGCAACTTCGCTGTCGAGTCCGCTTGCCACGGCGCCCTCCGGGCCTTCCCCGATTCCGAAGGGCTGCTCGACTCGTCCACCGGTCGCGAGTTGCTCGCGCTGTGCGAGGACTTCGGCGAAGAGCTCGTCGCAACGATGTGGTGGCTCCGCACGACGGGCCATTAGCGATCATGTCCTGAGTCAGTGACGAGACGGGCAGCCGTGACGGGCTGGTGACACGCAGCGGAGGGCGGCTACGGACGGCGCTCGGTGAACAAGCCGGGTTCGGGCTCGGCGAGGACGCCGAGGCTGACCAGGCGTTTGAGCTTGTGCCGGGTGCTCTCGATGTTCTTCGGCGTGACGGCGAGGTCGAGGCGCTCGCACAGGTCGCGGGCGCGCATTGGTCCGACGGCGTCGGTGAAGACACTGAGGATCTGCTGGTTGGCCGGGTGGTCCGGCAAGACAGGCGGCGGATCGGTCGGATTCGGAGCGATCGGCGGTAGGGCGAGGAGCGTCTTGCGGGCCACCGCCAGGTTTTCGATCTCCTCATCGATGTCACGCAGGCGCGCGGTGAGCTCGTCGATCTGCGCGCGGAGCTGTTCCGTGGCGGTGCCGAGCAACCACGAGGCCCGGACGCGCCCTGGACCTGACAGCCGGAGAGGGCCGCAACGCCCAGCCGCCCCGGGGCCAGGGCGTGTTTCGAAAGTCGCGCCTGCCAGGCGACACCTGGCACGCACGCTCGCTGCGTTGTCGGGCTCGCCCCGAGGCGCGATGGGGGGCGCGCGTCCTCGGCTGAGGCCGGGGACCGCCGGAGAGCCCGTCATCGGCGGCGCAGGCGGCCACCACCGAATCCGCGCTCCTTCCCCAGCCGGACCTGTGCCAGCGCTCCCGGCGGTCCCGGAGTTGTGCCGCCGTGCCCTCCGCCCACTCCGGCCGCGCGGCAGATGGGGGCGGGTGCTCGGTCGCAGCACAGAGCGACGAAATGTACGTACAACAGAAGTGTGATTTCCGCAGGCGGCTTGCACATCAGAGCCGCAGAGCCTAACTTAAAATGTACGTACATTTGCCTCGTGCGGGAGGGTTCTCTTGGTGACCAAGCAGCACCACCGGACCGTGATCATCGGCGGCGGGACCGCGGGTATCTCGGTCGCGGCTCGGCTTCGCCGTGCCGGTGAACAGGACGTCGCAGTGCTCGATCCGAGCCTTTCCCACCACTATCAACCGTTGTGGACGCTGGTCGGCGGCGGACGAGCGCCGTTGAAGGAGAGCATCCGCCCGCAGGAGTCCGTCATGCCGAAGGGCGTGCGGTGGATCCGCCGCGCCGCGGTGGCCGTCGACCCCGAGGGCCAGGAGGTGACGCTGGACGACGGCGGCACCGTCTCCTACGACCACCTCGTGGTCTGTCCCGGCATCCAGCTGGACTGGGACCGCGTGCCCGGCCTGGAGGCCGGGCTCGGCAAGGACGGCCTGTCCAGCAACTACCTGCCCCGCACCGCCCCCGCGACCTGGCGCTTCATCCGCGCGACCCGCTCGGGCAGCGCGGTGTTCAGCATGCCGACGGGCGCCATCAAGTGCGGCGGCGCCCCGCAGAAGATCGCCTATCTCGCCGCCGACTTCTGGCGCGGGCAGGGCGTCCTCGGCAAGATCGACATTCACCTCGTGATCCCCGGTGCCGCCATCTTCGGCGTTCCGGAGTTCGCACGCGTACTCGACGACGTGGTCCGCCGGTACGGCATCAACGTCCACTACGGCAGCGAGGTCACCGAGGTACGGCCCGAGGCCCGCGAAGTAGTCGTCACCGACCTGGGCACCGGGGGCAGGACGACCCTGCCGTACGACATGGCCCATCTCGTACCGCCGCAGAGCGCCCCGGACTGGATCAAGCGCAGCCCGCTCGCCGGCGCCGACGACCCAGCCGGCTACGTCGAGATCGACAAGCACACGATGCGGCACGTCAGGTACCCCAACGTCTGGGCCCTCGGTGACGTCGGATCGTCCCCGAACTCGAAGACCGGCGCGGCCGTGCGCAAGCAGGCGCCCGTGGTCGTCGAGAACCTCCTCGCCACGATGAACGGCCGGGAACCCACGGCCACCTACAACGGCTACTCCTCGTGCCCGCTGACCACGGCCCGCAACAAGATGCTGCTCGCCGAGTTCGACTACAGCGGGCAGCCCACCCCGTCGATCCCGGTGATCAACACCATCCGCGAGCGCACCGACATGTGGTACCTCAAGCGGCACGGCCTGCCGTTCCTCTACTGGAACCTCATGCTCCGCGGGCTCGCCTGACCCGACGCCCGAAGGCCGCAAACGGTCCGACCGCCGCACCTGCCGCGCCCGGCAGGTCGTACCCGCGCGACCCCGCCCCCGGCGACCAACGCCGCCCTGCGCCCGGCCACCTTGCCGTCGCCGCGTCGCACCCGTGACGAGCGGCCGCACCGACACGCCACCCGCACCCCGGGCCCAACGCCCTGGCGCGCAACCACCGTTCATCCTCAGGAGCCCGTCATGACGAACCCCACCGGACCGCTGGTCTTCGTGCAGTTTTACCTCGACTGCCTCTCCCACGCCTCGTACCTCGTCGGCGACCGCACCACCGGCCGGGCCGTCGTGGTCGACCCCCAGCGCGACGTCAACGACTACATTGCCACCGCCGAGCGTCACAGCCTGACCATCGAGCGGGTCATCGAGACCCACATCCACGCGGACTTCCTCTCCGGTCACCTGGAGCTGGCCGAGCGCACCGGCGCCCGCGTCTCCTACGGCTCCGCCAGCACCCTCGACTTCGACACCGATCCCCTGGACGACGGCGAGCACCTCAGCCTCGGCGAGGTCGACCTGGAGATCCTGCACACCCCGGGCCACACCCTCGAGTCGATCTGCGTCGTCGTACGCGAACACGCCGGCGACACCATTCCCTACGGGGTTCTCACCGGCGACACGCTGTTCATCGGCGACGTCGGCCGTCCCGACCTGCTCAGTGCCCGGGGCCGGTCCGCCGAGGAGATGGCCCGTGCCCTGTACCACTCCACCCGCGAGCGCCTGCTCACCCTCCCCGACGACACGCGCGTCTACCCGGCGCACGGAGCCGGCTCGTCCTGCGGCAAGAACCTCTCGACCGAGCTGAGCTGCACGATCGGCATCCAGCGCCGCAGCAACTACGCCCTGGCCGACATGACCGAGGACGAGTTCGTCTCCGTCGTGACCGAAGGCCAGCCTGCCGCGCCCGCCTACTTCGCCTTCACATCCGTGCGCAACCGCCAGGCCCGTCCGGTCCTGGACGAGGACGCCCCCATCCCCTCTCTCACCCCGGACGCCTTCCTCGATGCCCGGACGGGCGGCGCCACCGTCCTGGACACGCGGGACCCGGATTCGTTCGCCTCCGCCCACGTGCCCGGCGCGGTCAACGTCCCCCTCGGCGGCCGCTTCGCCGAGCTCGTCGGCGAGGTGCTCGACGCCCAGGACGGCATCATCCTGTGCGGCGATCCGGCCACCGCGCGCGAGGCCCGCAACCGTCTCGCCCGCATCGGCTTCGACCGTGTTCTCGGCGCCCTGACCACCGGCGTCGACGCCGTCGGCGCCGAGTACCTGACCGCCGCCGTGCGCGTGGAGGCCGACGCCCTCGCCGGCAGCCTCGCCGAGGACGCGGGCGGCCTCGAGCTGGTGGACGTGCGCGGCCTGGGCGAGGTGCGCGACAACGGCACCATTCCCGGCGCCCGCCTCATTCCGCTGCCCGAACTGGTCGCCCGCCTGAGCGAACTGCCGACCGATCAGCCGCTGACCGTGTTCTGCGCGAGCGGCAACCGCTCATCGGTGGCCGCGTCCGTGCTGCGTGCCCGCGGCTTCGACACCACCGACCTGCGCGGCGGCTTCTCCGCATGGCACGGCTCGGTCACGCACCCCGCCGACACGGCCCCGGGTGGCGTCCCGGCATGAGCGTCCTGATCCTCGCCCTGCTCTGCGGAGCTGTGGTCGGCCTGGCCCTCGGCGCGCTCGGCGGTGGCGGGGGTGTGCTCGCGGTCCCGGCCCTGGTGTACCTCCTGGGCGTCGCACCCGCCGACGCCGGGACCACCAGCCTGGTCATCGTCATCGCCACCTCCGTCACCGCCCTCGCCCGCCACGCCGGCACCGGCAACATCCGCTGGCGGACCGGAGCGCTGTTCGCCGCGGCCGGCGTGGCACCCGCCATCGGAGCGTCCGTGCTCGCGCACCGTATCCCGCAGGCCGTGCTCACCACCGCGTTCGCCGTCCTGGCCGCTCTCGCCGCCGCGGCGATGCTGCGCGGTACCCGCACGGCGCACCGCACCCGCCAGATCGCCGCGGCCGCGACAGCCGCCCCGAAAGCCACCGCACCCGGAGCGGCCGTAGGGGCCGTCGTGTCCCGCTCCGGCCAGCCCGGGAGCGCGGAGGCGACCGCCGCCCGGGCGGCGCCCCGGCTGGCCGGCGGGACGACCGCGGCCGAGGACGGCGGGGGCGGCCTGGTTGCGAAAGACGCAGGTGGCGGCGACGCCGCCGGCATCCCCGGGGGGCCCGCCGGCAGGGACGGGAACCTGCGCACCGCCGCGGCCGGGGTCGGCCTGGGCGCGGTGACCGGGCTGCTGGGAGTCGGCGGCGGCTTCCTCGCCGTGCCCGCCCTGGTGTCCGTGCTCCGCCTGCCGATGCGGATGGCCGTCAGCACCAGCCTCGTCGTCATCCTCATCAACTCGGTCGTGTCCCTCACCACCCGCCTGGCGGCCGGAGGCACGTCCCTCGATCCCGCGATCTTCGGCCCGTTCGTGGGCGCCGCCATCCTCGGCGCCTGGGACGGCAAGCGGCTGGCGTCCAAGTTCTCCGGCACCACCCTGCAGCGGGCCTTCGCCGCCTTGCTGCTCGCGATGGCCGCGTTCATGCTGATCGACGTCTTCGTCTGAAGGCTCGCGGACGACCGCCGCCTGGTGCACCCCGTCCCGGGTGGCGGTCGGCATGGATCGGCTGCCGCCGGAGTCGGCGGGGCCTCCGAGCCCGTCGCGGGATCGCCGGTGTCCGGCGACCGAGCTGCGGTCACGGGCACCGATCACGTTGGGTTGCCGCTTCTCCGACCCAGGGCCGGCGCACCCTCGGTTGAGGAGCCGACGGACCCAGGTTTGCACTGTTTTCCCGAATGTACGAACATTCACCTTGCGTCCGCACCACCTGTCCGACCCCGACCCCCAGGAGGGCGCCGGTGACCTCGCAGCCCGCCCCCCGTCCCCTCACCCGATCTGCGGGCAAGCCGCTATGGGCACAGCTGCGCGCCGACCTGCTGCGCCGTCTCGAAGACGGTGAATTCCGCGACGTCTTCCCCGGCGAGCATGACCTCGTCGCCGAGTACCAGGTCAGTCGGCACACGGTCCGCGAGGCTCTCCGGCAGCTTCGCGCGGAGGGCCTCGTCACCGCCCAGCGCGGCAGGGTCTCCCGGTTCACCGCGAGCCGCCCGCTGGAGCAGAAGGTCGGTGAGGCGTACAGCCTCTTCCGCTCCGTCGAGGAGGTCGGCGCCGTCCAGCGCAGCGTCATACGTGTGATCGACCTGCGCGCCGACGGCGTCATCGCCGCCCGTCTAGGACTTGAGGAGTCCACACCGCTCGTCTACCTCGAACGCCTCCGCCTCGCCGACGAGGAGCCGCTCGCCGTCGACCGAGTCTGGCTTCCCGCGGACGTCGCCCGCCCGCTCCTGGACGTCGACTTCACCCACACCTCGCTCTACAACGAGCTCGAACGCCACTGTGGCACCCGCATCTGCGGCGGCTGGGAGCGTATCCGGGCCGTCGTGCCCGGCCGCGGAGAGCGCACCCTGCTCGACTGTCCCGAGTCCACCGCGCTGTTCGCGATCGACCGGCTCGGTCACGACACCGCCCGGCGCCCGGTCGAGTGGCGGCAGACGCTCGTCCGGGCGGATCGCTTCGCCGTCGCCGCCGCGTTCTCCGCCGACGACGGCTACCGGCTGGGCGCTCCGATCCGTACGCCCTGACCCGTGACCTGTGGGGCTCGGAAAGTCATCGCTGCAGGCGAGGGCGGCAACGCGGCGTCGCCCGGCACCATCTCTGCGTGATCGTTTCACTCGTGTACAAGGTGACCGGAAACGGCTGTCCGTCCCGGCGGTGCTGCGCCGCGACACCTCCAAGGACGCCGTGGCTTCGTTCACTTCAAGCAGCAGCGTTTGTCTGCCGGTTTGGGCAGCGGTTGGCGATCTTGGGATTCAAAGATGTTCACGAGAAAATGACGTCAGTATCTGAGCTTGATGGCTGACAGGCTGCTGCTCGACCACTGGCCCTCGGCCAAGAGCTGCCGACCGGGCTGCCCTATCCTTCTGCCGTGGCGAACTGGCGGCGGTCTCTGGGTGATGCGTTCTGGGCTGTGGATCGGGCCCTGGGTGGGCAGCGGCGTCCGACTCGGATCCAGAAGTGGGTGGCCCGGCACCCGATGAGTGCCGGTCTCTGTATGGCCGTCCCCTTCGCGCTCTTCTTCCTGATGGTGTCGCCTGAGGACGAAGCCGATAGCCCCCTGCTCGCCATGCTGGGCGGGCTGATTATGGGACTTCTCTTTGCTCTCACGGCCGGCGCAGAGCGACTCCGGCAGCGCCGGCACAAGCGTCTGGGATGTGGGACGGCTCCTGAGTAGGGCCAGAAGTGGCGCGGGCGGAGACTTGGAAGAGCAGGGGGAGGGTGGGGATGTCACGAAATCCGAGGGCCGAGTTCTTCGCTGGCCCGGGTGGGATGTGCTTGAGCATCGTGTTCTATGGGTGGACAGCAGCCAGTAGCGGCACTGCCCCCTGGGTGAGGGTTGTCTCGGCGCTCTTTCTGGTGGTCTGGGTGATGTTGCTGGCGAGGCACCTCTTGCGACGTGCCCGTGGCCGTGCGTCTTCTGAACACTCGGTTGAATCGACCTCTTGAAGATGCCAGCGCTGCGGACGACCCGCCGTCGGTGAGAGGAGGCGGGCCGTCGGGGTGGGGGCGGGCTCAGCCGGTCTTGGCGGGTTCCTCGGCTCGTGCCCGGGTGCTGGCAAGGCGGTAGGAGTCGGTGGCCGGTCTCGATGATGGTGCCGTTGAAGGTGAGCCAGTCGACAATGGCCGCGCCGAGGCGGGAGTCGGTGAAGGTCTTGGTCCAGCCGCCGAATGACTTGTTGGAGGCGATGGCGACGCTGTTCTTGTTCCTCTCCCCGGGTCAGGAGGTGGCGGGTCCGGTCTCAAGCGAGCCCTACCTGCGCCTCGTCGGCTCCAGTCAGGGCAGGACGCCAGGCGGGGTCGGCCCACCACCTGGCGACGTTGAACACCGGGGTGAGAGCGGCGGCAAGGTAGAAGTCGAGGTCTGTCCCGTCGACGGTGACGCCGTGGAGGGGTTGGCGTCGACGAAGAACGGCACCATGTCGATCACCACCAGCGCCGTGCGGGCGGGGTCCAGGCTCGTGTACGCGAACCGGCGGCCTCGTCGTTCCTCCTGACGCCAGTACTCCCGGTCCTCAATGTGCCAGGCATGGGTGAGCGTCTCGGTATCCGGCATGGTGGTGCCCCTGTCAGTCGTTGTCGGGGTGGAGCTTGCGATGGGTGCCGGAGCGGGCGATGTCCAGGTCCAGGAGCGAGGCCAGCGCAGTGCCGTTGTTCCAGAAGCCGAGCAGGTTGATGTCGATGAGTGTCAGGTGCTGGCGGGCGGCGAATGCGCGGGCCGGTTTCGTAAAGACGCAGGAGGCGACGAAGACGGGGACGTCGGCGCCGTGTTCGGCGCGGGCGGTGCCGTTGAACGTCTGGATGTCGCGGCTGCCGACCGTGCGGTGTTTCGCGTAGCGCTTGCACTGAATGACGATCTTCCGCCCGTCGGGCAGACGGCCGATCACGTCGGCTCCCAGATCGCCAGCACCGCCGACCCGCTCCACTTCCGTGCAGCCGTCCCGGCGGCACAGCTGGGCGATGTACTCCTCGAACTCGCGGTCGTCCATCGCCCAGACCGCCTCCAGCGACCGGCGCACCTGCCGCTGCACCTCTTCGGCAAGCCGAGCCTTCTCGGCCTGCGCTTCGTGCCGTCCGGCGCGTACCAGGCCCGTCATGACGAGCGCGGGGACTACGGCGGCCAACGCCACCAGCAGGACTGTGACTGTCCCCATATTTGTTACCCCTCCCGGTGTCCGGCGGTGTGCCGCCTTATAGCTCCCCGCCTGACGGGCGGGCTATCCGGCGGGACCCGCAGGCAGGCGTACCTGTCCTGCGCGACCGGTGAGCAGCTTCTGGTGGGCAGCCAGGAAGTCAGCCGGCGTTGGAGACACCCTGCACAAGCTGGGTCAGGACGTTCAGGATGCCCTGGCCCAGCTCAGTAGGAGCGATCAGGATGCCAAGAGCCAAAACGATGACCACGGTGAACTTCTCGTCCAGCCGGCTCCGAGACTGCGTGCGCCGACGTAGCCGGATAACCACGATGAAGGCGAGCAGTACCGCCACGTTGATCGTCAGCACCGGACCGCTCCTCCAGTCACACACAGGCTTCACTTCGGACCTTCTGGTGTTGCCCCATCTGCTGGCTGAGGTAGCGGAGTTGTCGGCAGTTGGCGCCAGGAGGCCCTTCTCTGGCTGGATCCGGATCGGGTGCACTGCACCGGGTGCGGTGCCTCGTCACCACAGCCACGCGGTGGAGTGCCGCACCCAGGACAGAGCGCGCGCATCACGGCGCGCGACGGCGTTGCCGATGCGGTTCTGCCGGTCCCGGGGCCGGCGCGACTGCCCGGCAAAGAAGCGGCGGCGCCCGGCATCCTGGAGCCGCCGCCGCTGCTTGCGCAGCTCCTGCTTCTTCTCTGCCTGCGACTTCGGGTCCGGGGCCTCTTCCAGACCGGCTCCCAGGGCGCCGGCCCGAGCGACCACCGTCACGGCGGTCACACCGACGGCGATGCTCCTGCGGGGGACCGAGTCCGCGCGTCCCGCAAGTGCGGGCGGCGCGGGTGAGGCGGGCGGTCGCCGGGGCTCCCCCGCGCGGGGGAAGGAACCACCGTGGAGTCAGGACCCAGGTATGACGCCCCGAACGCCCCGAGCCAAGCACTGTGGAACCAGCCGACGACAGCCGTTGGCAAGCGAGGAAGCTGGGGCGGAGGCGGAAATGGTGCGCGTGTTGACACCGGAGGCAGTACGGAGGGTCGTGACCCTGAGCAGTGGTCTCGCCGTGCCGTACATCGCCATCAAGACGTACTGGGCATCAGGCGGCAGGACGGGGCTTTCTGACGGGTTCGACATGGCGAGCGAGTTCAGGAGACACGGTGGGCCGGATGCGCTGGTGTGGCTCGAACGGCATGGCATCGACTTCACTGCGGTGCTCGCCCTGACGGGGCTGGTCCTGGCGTCCGCACTCGTCCGGCCGTGGGGACGGAGATTCCCCCGGAGGCTGCTGCTCGCTCTGGCCTGGACGGGAACGCTGCTGGTCCCCTATGGCCTGCTGACCGCGGTGCTCGCCATCACCGGAAACGGCGGCCACGCGGAGACCCCGATCACGGGGTGGATCGTGCCCGCCGGGGTCTGCGCCTTCCTGGGGATCGGGACCGCCCTGGGTATGGGGGCGCGGACTCGTGCCGTCCACGGACATGCCGCGCAGGTCGGCAGGCCCGGTCGTCCCTGAGTGCGACGGCCGGGCCGTGGCGCACTCCGCGCGCGTCACGCGGATCTGGCAGCGATCCGCAGCATCCCGGCGGGTCGAGTAGCCGCTTGCCGGGCCGAAGCGAGCAAGGAGCGAGGGATGAGGTGCCTCACGCAGGACTGACGGGTATCACATTGCAGAGGCGGTGCACGGATCTTCCAGGCAGCACACAGTGCGAGGCGGTCCCACGTCAGGAAAGATAGTCATCGGGAAGCGTCAGGAGGTCCGGATGCGCGAGAACGCGAAACAGCGTGAATGCGACGAGCGGGATGAGTGGCGGCCGGGGCTGATGCAGCGGTGGCGGGAGACGCTGGATGAGCACACCACCTACACCCAACGATCGCTGCTCGCGACCTGGCTCTCCTTCGGCGTCACGTTCGGCGCGGCCCGCTTGATCACCCACGGTATCCGCAGCGGCCGACTGCCCTGGGGGAATGTCTCCGCGGGCGGGACTCATCTGCACCATTACAACTTCGGTATCGCCACGCTGGCCGGGGTCGGCTTGGTCGCCGTGCGAGGTGACGCGCAGTACGTCGGCCATCCGGGTGTTGGCGCGGCTTACGGCGCCGGAGCGGCGCTCATCGCCGACGAATTCGCCCTCCTCCTGGATCTCAAGGACGTCTACTGGGCCAAGCAGGGCCGGATCAGCGTCGACATCTCGCTCGGTATCATTTCCGTCCTCGGCCTCTATCTCTCCGCCGCCCCGTTCTGGCACGAACTGACCAGGGTCACTCGCCAGCACGCCCGGGGGTGACACGACTTCAACAGTGGCGTAGCGCCGTCGGCTGATGTGCAAACCATGGGGACGCGGGCAGGTTCAACGCATGACGACGACCGAAGGTAACAGCATGGGCGTTTCCGCCGCGTGACGCATCGGTGGAAGTGGTCTGAGAGGGCGTTAAGTCCCGTTCCTGATGATGTGGTGTCGCCCGTTCGTGGGTGATGGGACGGTTCCGCTCTCGCGTCGTGTCGTGTCGTGTGCATGGTGGGGTCGTGGGCATGGAACGGATGCCATACGCGACCGACTTGTCCGACGAGCAGTGGGCGTTGATCGAGCGCTGGTCACTGCGTGGAAGCAGGAGCGGGTGGCGCGTTCGGCGACCGGGGACCCGGGCTCCTGCGACCTGCGCGAGGTCGTGAACGCGCTGCTTTACCAGAACCGGACGGGCTGTCAGTGGCGGCTCCTGCCACACGACCTCCCGGCCTGGTCAGCGGTGTTCTACTACTTCACCCTGTGGCGCCAGGACGGCCTTGACCAGCGGATCCAGGAGATCCTGCGCTGCCAGGTGCGGGAGCGGGCCAGGCGATGAGAGGACCCGTCCCTGGTGATCATCGACACCCAGTCCGTCCGCGTGGCGGCCGGGGTGCCGAAGGAGACGACGGGACTGGACGCGAACAAGAAGACGCCCGGCAGGAAGCGGGGACTCGCCGTCGACGTGCTGGGCCTGGTCATCGGTGTGGTGATCCTCGCCGCGAGCGCGCACGACAACGAGGCCGGCATCGCCCTGCTGGACCAGGCGGCCGAACGATGCGGGATGCGCCTGGAAAAGGTCCTGGTCGACCAGGGTTTCAAGGACGCCGTGATCATCCACGGGGCGGTGAAGGACATCACCGTCGAGGTGGTCCGACGCAACCCCGACGACGAAGGCAAGGGCTTCGTTCCGCAACCGAAGCGGTGGGTGGTCGAGCAGGTCAACGGAACCCTCATGCTGCACCGGCGCCTCGCCCGCGACTACGACCACCGACCCGACAACGCGGCCTCCCGCGTCTACTGGGCCTCCACCGCCGGCATGCTCCGCCGCCTCACCACCCCTACCCCCACCTGGCGCGACGACGTGGAGCTGGCCGCGTGAACGTCAGCGAACTCCTGCGGCGGCTGCAGAGCGAACA